>CANHSD010000005.1 GCA_947463105.1 Chitinophagaceae bacterium | reverse complement strand
GATGTTTTTTCAAAAGCGTCAACGGCTCCGGTGGCAGTATTGACGGGCATTACCATCTTGTTGTTTATCGGTGCCATGGGTAAATCTGCGCAAATACCATTGTATACCTGGTTGCCTGATGCGATGGCGGGTCCTACTCCAGTTTCTGCACTGATCCATGCCGCAACGATGGTAACTGCGGGTATCTACATGATTGCCAGAAGCAATATCCTTTTTACCCTTGCACCCATCTCACAAAACCTTGTCGCCATCATCGGCATATCCACTGCCTTGCTTGCTGCCACTATTGCGTTGAAACAGAATGACATCAAGAAAGTACTGGCGTATTCTACTGTCAGTCAACTCGGACTCATGTTCCTTGCACTGGGTGTTGGCGCCTATACTGCAGGTGTTTTCCATGTGATGACACATGCGTTTTTTAAAGCGCTGCTTTTCCTGGGTGCAGGTAGTGTGATTCATGCCATGCACCACGAGCAGGACATCATGAAGATGGGTGGACTCAGAAAAAAATTACCGATCACGCACATTACTTTCCTCATTGGATGCCTTGCCATCGCTGGTATTCCTCCATTTGCAGGGTTTTTCTCAAAAGACGAGATCCTGACTGCGGCATTGGAGAAAAATCCTGTTTATTATGTTTTGGCACTGGCTACTTCACTGATGACAGCCTTCTACATGTTCAGGTTGTACTTCCTTACTTTCTCAGGAAAGTTCAGGGGCAGCCATGAACAAGAACACCATTTACATGAGTCTCCAGTACCCATGACTTTACCACTTATTGTGTTGGCCATCTTGTCTGTGGTTGGTGGATGGATAGGCATCCCTGCTGTTTTTGCAGAGAATGCACACCTGCTTTCAAACTTCCTGTTGCCAGTAGTTGCGTCAGTAAAGCCGGCACACCCGGTCATTCATTTGTCACATACATCAGAGCTTGCACTGATGGGAGGCGTTTTGGTATTGATCCTGGTGATGATTGTTTTGGCTTCCAAAAAGTTTTCAAAAGAAAATATTGATACTTCTGCACCTTCAGGATTTTCAGCTGTTCTCTCCAACAAATGGTATGTGGACGAACTCTACGAAGCCATTATCGTCAAACCCATCAACTGGATTTCATCTTTCCTGAGCAGGGTAGTGGACAATAAATTGATTGATGGTCTTGTCAACGGGGTTGGCAAGGGTGTGCAATTCAGTGCAAGACAATTGCGCCTCTTGCAAAGTGGTCAGGTGGGTTCTTATATCTTGATCATGATGATCGCTATCATATTATTTTTCATCTTCCAGTTGTTCTGGAAGTTATAACCAAACGCATTCAATATGTTCGCAGCATTTGATAATTTTCCTGCATTGTTGATCTGGTTGCCATTGGCAGGTGGGCTTATTTCTTTTTTCATCAAATCAGAAAAAACTGCCAGGTCCATTGCCATTGTTTTCTCCCTCCTGACGATGGGGGTGATGATGACCAGTCTTTTCTTTTCAACACCAGAATTGTTTGTCTACAACCAGGTGAGCTATGTTTGGCTTCCCAACCTGGGGAGTAGTTTTGGGCTTATCCTTGATGGATTGACAAGTGTCCTCTGTCTGCTGACTGCATTGGTTTTCCCCATGGTATTTCTGCTTGTTCCAGGAAACCGGTATTCCAATGCCAACCGTTTTTATGGACTCATGTTGCTGACGCAATGCGGACTCATGGGGGTTTTTATGGCAACTGACGCCCTGGTGTTTTATCTTTTTTGGGAGCTTGCATTGATTCCTGTTTATTTTCTTGCTTCCATCTGGGGTGGAGAAAAACGCATCAAAGCCACCTTCAAGTTTTTTATATACACTTTCGTGGGTTCGTTGTTCCTGCTGATTGGTATTCTTTACATGTACCTTAAAACCAGCAATGGTTCCTTTAGCCTTGTGGCCTTTTACAATGTTAAACTTACTGATGTAGAGCAATACTGGATGTTCCTGCTTTTCTTTATTGCGTTTGCGATAAAGATGCCCTTGTTCCCATTGCATACCTGGCAGCCGGAAGCCTATGAGCAAGCCCCAACACCTGTTACCATGGTGCTGAGTGCGGTGATGGTAAAGATGGGATTGTTCGGATTGTTGAGGTGGTTGCTGCCCTTGTTTCCTTTGGCGGTAAAGCAATTCAATACTGCCATCATTGTTGTTATTGTAGCAGGCATGGTATATGCTTCATTGGTTGCCATCTACCAAGACAATATAAAGAGACTGATTGCATATTCATCCATTGCGCACATTGGACTCATGGCTGCTGGTGCCTTCACCTTAAAGTCTGTTGCCCTGAATGGTGCGGTATTGCAGATGTTCAGCCATGGCATCAACATCATGGCCCTTTGGATTGTGGCTGACCTGATTGAAAAGCAGACCGGCGTCACCAAGATTTCTGCATTGGGTGGGATTGCCAAAAAAGCACCCAGGCTCACCATTTTCCTAGTGATTGCTGCATTTGCCAACATAGCACTTCCGCTGACCAATGCATTTGTTGGTGAGTTCATGCTCTTCAACGGACTCTATCAGTTCAAACCATGGATTGCTGCTTTTGCAGGTCTTAGCATTATTCTTTCTGCTGTTTATACCTTGAACATGATCAAAAATGTATTTTATGGTGAGGTGGTTGGGTCTGTTGAAGGCTATGTCGATGTAAACAAGACGCAAGCAATGGTGTTGACCGTTATCACCGGATTGATTCTTTTTGTAGGAATTTATCCTGATCCTTTTTTCAAGATGATGTATGAAACGGTAGGGCTTATTGTAAACCGGTATGTTACCATTTAAAATATTGTAGGGGTTATGAATGCAATTATTCTTTCTGCGCTTTGGGGTGTACTGATGATGTACACAGGCTTCGCAACAAAAAACACAAGAACAGTTTCTGTGGTGGCCTTGTTGGGTGTACTGGCTGTTTTGGTTGTCAACTGGATGGAATACCTGGGTGTTTCTTTTTTCAATATTGATACGAGGGGGATGCTCGCCTACAATGGGTTTGGCTTGATTTTCAACACAGTTGTCCTTTTCTCAACCCTGGTTTATTTTTTGCTTTCCGGTAGGGAAATCGAGAAGGCGGGTAAGACCCCCTCTGATCTTTATGCATTGATTTTTTTCATTCTTTCTGGTATCTCTATCATTGCAGGGTTCAAGTCTTTGTTGATGTTGTTTATCGGTATCGAGATCATCTCAATACCCCTTTATGTATTGGCAGGAAGCGACAAATCCAACCTGAAAAGCAATGAGGCAGCATTGAAATACTTCCTGATGGGTTCATTCTCCACAGGCATCATGCTCATGGGTATTGCCTTTTTGTATGGTGATGCTGGAACATTTTATTTGGAGGGGGTGAACGCAGGATTGGGTGCCCTTACGCCCATGAAGGCCATTGGTATGGTTTTGTTGTTGGCTTCCATGTCATTCAAAGTATCAGCTGCCCCATTCCATTTTTGGACTCCTGATGTTTATGATGGTACACCTACCGTTTTCACTTCTTTCATGGCAACCATTGTAAAAGCAGCAGGGTTCTTTGCCTTCCTCAAATTGTTTGAGACTGCCTTTGGGAAGTTTCAGGCCGACTGGCAGGTACTGATGGCGGTTGTAGCAACCCTGACCCTGGTGATTGGAAACATCACAGCAGTTTTCCAACAGAGCGTCAAAAGGATGTTGAGTTACTCTTCCATTGCACAGGCTGGTTTCATGTTGTTGGGTGTTTTTGCCATGAATATTTTTGCCAAGCAGGGCATGATACTTTATTTTGCTGCTTACAGCGTTGCAACCATTGGCATTTTTGCGGTGCTCTCCAAATTCAAAGACCATTCAATTGATGCCTTTAACGGCTTTGCCAAAAAACATCCATTGGTGGCATTTTCGATGTTGATCTGCATTCTTTCTCTTGCAGGTATTCCTCTGACGGCAGGCTTTTTTGCCAAATACTACATGTTGCTCGCGGTAATCAAAGATGGTAATTTTATCTGGCTTGCCATTGTGGCCATCTTGTGTGCAGCTGTGAGTGTATACTACTATTTCAGGGTTGTTCAGGCGATGTATTTCAAGGAAGCAAGCCATGAGGAAGAACTTGAATTCAGCCCCTCCTTCAGGTTTATTTTGTTGGGAGCGGCCATCATCATCTTGGTGCTTGGCATACATCCTGATTACCTGACAGGGCTTTTATAGGCTTGTATTTTGCCTAATGGCAATTGAAAGCTGTCCGTTCATCAAACTTTTCAATTTCTGACCAAAGGTTTGACTAATTTTATCCCATGAAATTCATGGATAACCTGGCCCTGGCATGGAGAACTGTTCGGGGCAATAAGTTGCGAACGGGTATTACTGTAGCCATCATCGCATTCGGAATCATGGCCTTGGTGGGCATCATTACGGCCATTGAGGCGATGAACACCAGTTTGAGGGATAGTTTCTCTACCATGGGGGCCAATGCTTTCAGCATCAGGTTCAAGGAGCGCAAGGTTTCTTTTGGAAGGGGTGCAGACGTGAAGCAGTCCAATACCAAAACAAACAGAAGGGAGCGGAAGTCCAATACCGGCAAAATCATCACCTACCGACAGGCCAGGCAGTTCAAGGAAATGTATGATTATCCTGCAGCTGTCAGCATTGGTTTGAATGGCGCCCGCAACCAGGTGGTCAATTTCGAGAACAAGAAAACCAATCCGACTGTTTCTATCAATGGAGGCGATGAGAATTATCTGCAGCTCAATGGCTATGAGATTGCCTATGGCAGGAATTTCAACAAGACTGATGTAGAAAGTGGGCAGGACATTTGCATCATCGGTAAGGACGTTGCCTCAAAACTTTTTGGTACAAAATATGAGCGTGGGCTTGAAAAAGTGATCCGTGTTGGCAATAACAAATACAGGGTTGTAGGCATCACCAAAGAAAAAGGATCCAGCTCTTTTTTACAGGCAGACAATGTAATTTTTTCTACATATACCAACGTGCGTCAGCGTTATGCCAGCAGGAACCAGTCTTTCTCCGTAGCCATCATGGTGTCAGATATTAACTCTATGGAGTCTGCCATTGGCGAGGCTGAGGGCGTTTTCAGAACCATCAGGGGATTGGACGTAACGGAAGACAATAATTTTTATGTGGATAAGAGTGATAGCATTGCAGAAACGTTCATCAATTTATTGGGAACGATATCTGCTGCAGCTGGTGCTATTGGTTTCATTACCTTGGTTGGTGCTGCCATTGGTTTGATGAACATCATGTTGGTGGCTGTAACAGAGCGTACCAAGGAGGTAGGATTGATCAAGGCCTTGGGCGGAAAAAGAAACTCGATTCGCGCACAGTTTCTTTTTGAATCTACCCTGATCAGCCTCATGGGGGCTGTGATTGGTATCCTGTTGGGTGTAATCATTGGAAACCTGGTTGGAAGCCTCATGGATACGCCATTTTTCATCCCCTGGAAGATCATATCCATCGGTATCATCATTTGTTCTGCAGTGGGAGTCACAGCAGGCTTGTATCCTGCCATGAAAGCATCAAAGCTTGATCCGATTGTTGCTTTGCGCTACGAATAGAATCAACAGGCCTTTCCCCTGGCTGGCACTTGAAAAGGTTTGGTTATAAACGCGGAACGCCTTCCAATTGGAAGGCGTTCCGCGTTAGATCGATGTCAGCAATGTTTACTTTGGATCAAGTGCATTCTTGATTCTATTCGCAACATCCTGCAAATGATATTTGCTCATTGTATCGGGCATGCTTGCTGCAGCAGTCTGTATTTCAGCCTTCAGGGAAGTAAGGTGCGCACGAACAACTGAGGTGATGTCGCTTTTCTTGGTATCTGCGCCCATGCTCATTGCACCACCCATAGACAATGTCATGCCTCCGCCAGCGTTGTTGCCCAACAGTGAAATCATTCTTTCGGCATATGCTTTTTGAAGGTTTCTTCTGTGGCCATCAATTTTCTTTTTGGCTGCAAGCTCAGACCAGATGCCTTTTTTCAGGTCAGTGAAAAGTTCATCAATAGTATACGTATTGGTAAACCTGTTCGCTGAAATGGTCATTCTGCTGAGGCGTGCAGTAGAAAGGATGCTGCCAAGTGTATTGTCTTGGATGGATCCCAGCGGATCTGAAGTTGGGTTGCTGATCTTGTCAAGGATATTGTTGTCTAGCATCCAGGTTGGAGTGGTAAACAATTGGGTGTTGACAAATGCAACGGCATCTTTTTGCATGGCTTTTGGCGTTGCCTCAAACACGCTTCCAGATTGCTCAACGCTTTTCTGTGTTTCATAATATCCACCAATGTTGCGTAGCACATGACCAAGGTAACGGTTGAACTGGCTTACCACCTGTCCATACATTTGCGTTAGGTTGGTATAGCGATCGCCTTCCTCTTTGGTCCACTCAGGAAGATTGGTAACAATCCTTTTCAGGTTCTTGATGCCATATTCACTGGCCCTCATGGCATTGTCTCCCAAGTCTTCACTTTGTGTCCTGGCATCAGCGGTATTTCCATACTCATAGGTGCCAAACCAAACGCGTGGATTTTGTGCAATCCTCTCATTATAGAGTTTGTTGCGTTGTTTCTTGTCGTCTTCTTCTGTATCAGCGCCGTATCCATAGCCCCATTCGATGGCCCACTTGTCATAGTCGCCAATGCGGGGGAACATGCCCACTTTGCTGATATTGTCTTCGGGTTGTGCAACATAGTTGAAACGTGCGTAGTCCATGATGGATGCTGTGTGGCCATTGGCTTCAACCCATGTTTTATCACGGAGTTTTTCAACCGGGGTTTTGCTGCTGGATCCCATGTTATGGCGAAGGCCAAGGGTATGTCCTACTTCATGAGATGATACGAAACGGATCAGGTTGCCCATCAGGTCATCATCAAACGTCATTTTGCGTGCATCAGGATCAACTGCTGCAGCTTGTACAAAATACCAGTCATGTACCAGGCTCATTACATTGTGGTACCAACCGATATGGCTTTCAATGATTTCACCGCTGCGGGGATCGTGCACGTTGGGTCCGTAAGCATTGGCAATGTCTGAGGCAAAATAACGGATCACAGAGAAACGGGCATCTTCAAGGCTCATGGTGCTGTCATTCTCAGGCCATTCTTTGCCTACGATGGCATTTTTAAAACCTGCCTTTTCAAATGCAGCCTGCCAGTCATTGATTCCTTTGATCAGGTAAGGCCTCCATTTTTTGGGAGTAGCAGGATCAATATAATATACAATTGGTTTTTGGGGCTCAACGAGTTCGCCTTTTTTCCATTTTTCTACGTCTTCCTTTTTGGGTTGGAGGTTCCAACGAACAATGAAATTATCATTCTCTACCTTTTGCTGGTTATCGCTGTAAACACTATATTCATCAGCGAAATAACCGATACGCTGGTCATTGTTCCTTTTTTTCATGGGAGTTTCAGGAAGCAAAATGAAAGAGGTATTGGTTTCCAGTGTCACTGCACCAGCTGCACTGGCGGCAGGAAGGCTTGGTGTAGGGAAAGGAGAAGGGGCAGATCCAAATCCGCCGCCGCTGGAGGCGCCAAACGTCTTTACGGTGCGCACCTCAGTATTGATGGGGAAAGTCTTGATTGTTTCAATATAGGAACGATCTGCCATCAGCATGGTCAGGTTGAACCTTCTTTTGGACGATGCATTCAGCGATACTGCCTGGTTGTCGCCTTTAAAAAAGTCGGTTACATCGATAACAGCTCCGCTGGAATCCTTTCCAAGGGATTTGATGTCAAATGCTGCTGCAATAGGGTCAAGGTTGGAGTTTCTTACAGCCTTGTAGATGGGCTGGCTTGAATCTGCAACGCTGATGACAGTTACAACCCTCATGAATATGTTGTTGCTGGGGCCTTTCTCAAATTTGATTACTTGCTGGTTGGCCATTTCACCGCCATAAAGACCGCCACCACCGGCAACCTTAGAAAAACGGGTGATTGCCATAATCTCCCTTCCGAAAAGGGATTCATTGAGTTCAAAATAGAACTTATCGTCCACTTTGTGAACGGTAAAAAGTCCTTTTGATGACTTGGCCTTGCCTGTAATCACCTCTTTATAAGGCTTGGGACCTGTTTTGGGAGCTCCCATTGGTGGCATTGAAGGGGCGCCAGCAGAGGGAGGCGTCGGTGCAGAGGCTGGAGAGGGAGGAGGCATGTCTCTCCTGTTTTGTGCAACCGAAAAAAACTGTTGTGTCAGGAAAATGCCTGCTATTGCGGCTATCCTGATGAATTGGGTTGATCTCATTTTTCTCTTTTTTGTGGAACGTAAATATATGGTTTATGTCTAATAAAACACCAGAATGTGAACAATGGTTCTGACGGCAGAAAAACGGAAAATTTGCGCCATTTTTAAATTATTTTAATTTTTTTTCACCCAGTGATTTTTTTTAATCAATTTCATTAACTTGCTCTGCGTCAACTGAAGTTTTCTACCAAAAGACTTGCTCTTGAAGTGACAATTCAGTGGATGTAAACTATTTTTTTTTAACAAACAGAAATTTTAAATTCTAAAAACGAAAGTCATGGCTGAAACTAAACCAAATGCAGCTGCTAAAGCATCAACATCCAAAGGTGGAGGAAACGCAATTTCTTATCTGGCACCCATTATTTGTGTTATCGCCGGATATGTAGTATGGAGATTTGTTTTGGGTAATCCGGATGGATTTTCCAAGCCGGATGAATTGGGTGGTTTCTGGCCCTCACACAAAGGACCAACTGGTGCCTGGAACAAAATGTACGAAGGTGGAATCATCGTTCCTTTGTTGATCGGTTGTCTTTTCATGGTAATTGTATTCTCAATCGAGCGTTTCCTGACCATCAGCAAGGCGACTGGTACTGCTTCAAACGCAGAATTTGTACGCAAGGTTCAATTTGAACTCGCCAACAAAAATGTAGACGCTGCCATCGCTCTTTGTGATAAGCAAAAAGGAAGCGTAGGTAATGTAATGAAGGCTGGTTTGAAGAAATACAAGGAAATGATTTCATCAACAGAATTCTCTACTGACCAAAAAGTTGCTGCTATTCAAAAAGAAGTTGAAGAAGCTACAGCGCTGGAACTTCCCATGTTGCAGAAGAACCTTGTATTCCTTTCAACATTGACTTCTCTCGGTACACTTATTGCCCTTCTCGGAACAGTATTGGGTATGATCAAATCATTCTCTTCTCTTGGTGAAGAAGGTGGATCAGGTGCTGCTGCTGAACTTGCGGTCGGTATCTCTGAGGCCCTTTACAATACTGCATTGGGTATCGGTACTTCATCTGTAGCCCTTATGATGTACAACGTGTTCACTACAAAGATTGATGCAATCACTTACGGTATTGATGAGTCAGGTTTCACCTTGACCCAGAGCTTCGTTTCTCAATACAAGTAATCGCCCTTTCCTTTATGGAATCAAGGGACAATAGCATCTAAATCTTAAAATAGCAAACATGCCAAGTGTCAAAATAAAAAAACATGCACCGGACAATGACATGACGCCCTTCGTGGACGTTGCGTTCCTGATCCTGTCGTTTTTCATGTTGGCGACAAAATTCAAGCCGGAAGAGCCGATTGAGGTTACAACCCCCAATTCAGTTTCTTCAGCAGCCTTGCCCGAAAAAGATGCCTTCATGGTATCCATCGACAAGGGCGGCAGGGTTTTTGTTTCTGTAGACAATCCGCAGTTCCGCCAAGTACTTATTGATAATCTCAATAAGACCAGGAACCTGGGTTTGACGCCAGCTGAAATGAAGAACTTCATCAATGCGCCAAGTATAGGTGTTCCATTCGGTCAACTGAAAAGCTTGCTTTCATTGGATCCTGAGTTGGAAAGCACCAAAAATGCGGTAAAACAGCAGCCTGGTATTCCATGTGCTGATTCTACTGGAGGAGAGCTCTATTTCTGGGTACGCGATGCCCTGGTAGCCTATTCCGGCAGAAAGTTGAACCTGTTGATCAAGTCTGATAATGATACCAAGTATCCTGTTTTCAAGAATGTACTGAATGCTTTCAAGAAGAACGAGCAAAACAAGTTCCTTCTTGTCACTGCACCTGAGGATGCCCCTCCCGGTACATCGCTGTATGAAACGCGTCAGAACCAAATCAACAAGAAGTAATTTAATTGATCAACCGAAAATTAACCGAATATGGCAAGTATAGACGGAGGCGGAGATAGCGGCGGCCACAAAAAAGGACCGGGCGTTAAGAAAGCCAAGAAAATGTCTACACGCGTAGACATGACACCGATGGTGGATCTGGGATTCCTGTTGATTACCTTCTTCATCTTCACTACTACAATGGCACAGCCTACGGCAATGAACCTCTTCATGCCCAAGGATGTAGACAAGCCTGAAGACCAGAACAAAGTAAAAGAGTCAGGCGCCTTCACCATTTTATTGGGTAAGCAGGATGTCGTATATTTCTACGAAGGTCTTGATCCAGCTACTGACGGCAACTTCAGGACCGCTACTTTCAAAACCATCAGGGATGAGATTATCCGCAAGAAGCAAAGCACCAAGGCAGATGATCTCGTGATCATCATCAAGCCATCAGAAGATGCCACCTACAAAAACACGGTGGATATTCTCGATGAGATGACGATCAGTGAGATCAAGCGTTACGCAATGGTCGATATTTCACCGGTTGAATTTCAATTGGTGAAGATCACTGAGGGCGCTGCCGGAATCAAGTGATTTTTTTGTGAAATTTGAACGAATCTGAATCTCTAATTAAAAGCATTACCATGGATGCAAACAAAATATTAAGCGCCGAACTGATCGACCTCGTTTTCGAGGGCAGAAACAAGACTTATGGTGCTTATGAACTGCGCACGCAGTACAACAAGCGACTCAGGAACTCCTTGCTCCTGACCGCTTCAGTAGGACTGCTGCTTGTGTTGGTATCCTTCCTCTCTTCTTTGGACCTGGGCAATAAAAAAGGCCAGATTCAAATCAAGGAAGTAGAGTTGGAGGAAATCAAACAACCAGAGAATGAGCCACCACCACCACCACCACCACCGAAGCCCCCAGATCCACCAAAAGTAGAGATGGCGAAATTCACACCTCCTAAGGTTGTGAAGGACGAAGAGGTGAAGGAAGAGGAGAAGCCACCAGAAATCGAAAAGCTGGAGGAAACCAAAATTGGAACAGTTAACCAAGAGGGTACCAAAGATGAAGGTATCATTGCTCCACCTACTGAAGACAAAGGTGGTGTAGTGGAAGCCCCCAAGGAAGACGACTCTGACAAGATTTTCCAGAAGGTTGAAATCGATGCAGAATTCCCCGGTGGTGTTGCAGGATGGACACGTTATGTGACCAGGGAAATTGAAAGGAATATCGATGAATTGCAGGATGATGGTCGCTCAGGCACTGTTGTTATCCTTTTCATCGTGGACAAGGAAGGAGCAGTAAGTGATGTTAGGGCACTGCCATGCAGCGAAGCCGGTGTTGCAAAATGTCTGCCTCCCAACTCTAAACTTGCTGAGATTGCAGTCAATGCCATCCGCAAGGGTCCAAAATGGAAAGCTGCCATTCAGAATGGTCGCCAGGTAAAGGCTTACCGCCGTCAGCCTGTTACTTTCCAGCTTGCTGAAGAATAGTAGGTTTCTAATAGAATCATACCAGTCGCCCAGCATTAGTGGGGCGACTTTTTTTATGCCAGCATCCACAACACTATTGCATCATCTCCGGGGATAAGAACGTAATTTTGCAGCAGCATGCAACAAAGAACCAATTGGAATGAAGTGATTGTAGCCCTCGCAACTCCTCCCGGCATCGGTGCAATTGGGGTTATACGGCTGAGTGGCAACGGGTCAATTGCCTTGATCAATGACATGTTTCCATCTAAGGACCTTTCGGTTCAAAAAGGGAATACCCTCCACGTGGGGCTCCTCATGGATGGCAATAAACTGCTTGATGAGGTGGTGCTTTCCCTCTTCAAGGCTCCAAGGTCCTATACGGGTGAAGATGTCATTGAAATATCCTGTCATGGTTCTCCTTATATTCAACAGCAGGTGATGGAAGCTTGTATCCGCCACGGAGCAAGGCTCGCTAATCCCGGTGAATTCACCCTGAGGGCTTTCTTGCAGGGCAAGATGGACCTGGTACAAGCAGAGGCCGTGGCTGACCTTATTGCTTCCGGTACCAAGGCTGCACAGGAAACAGCATTGAACCAGATCAGGGGAGGATTCTCCAGTG
This sequence comes from Chitinophagaceae bacterium, assembly GCA_947463105.1. Classification (GTDB taxonomy): domain Bacteria; phylum Bacteroidota; class Bacteroidia; order Chitinophagales; family Chitinophagaceae; genus Pollutibacter. The sequence continues at coordinate 14,462 of CANHSD010000005.1, read as the reverse complement.
TTCTGGCCTTTTTGCGGGAAGAATTGATCAAGTTTTCTGCGCTCATTGAATTGGAGTTGGATTTTTCACAGGAAGATGTTGAGTTTGCTGATCGTACTGCCCTCCGAACATTGTTGGATCAGCTTGAAACAAGCGTCAACGACCTGCTTGCTTCTTTCAAGCTGGGGAATGTGATCAAGAATGGTGTCAATGTGGCCATTGTTGGTAAACCCAATGCAGGTAAATCCACATTGCTTAATGCGTTGTTGAAAGAGAACAGGGCCATTGTGAGCGCCATCGCTGGTACCACAAGGGATACGATTGAAGAGGTGTTGAACATTGATGGCATCCTGTTTCGTTTGATTGATACGGCAGGCATTCGGGAAGGCGCAGATGAAATTGAAGCCATCGGTGTAGAGAAGAGCAGGGAGAAAATGAAATCTGCCGACATTGTGCTTTATCTCTTTGATGCCAGTGCTGATGAAAAAGCCGATGTTGAAGCCATGCAACATGCGCTCAATCTAGTGGCCCGTTCATGGATCATGATTGGCAATAAAGTGGATGATCCTGCTGCTGTTCCATCGATTGATTCCAACTATGGATTGAAAGATGCGGTATATATTTCTGCCAAGCAAAACATGAACCTGGATGCATTGAAATTGACCTTGACAGAAAAAGTGATCAGTGGTGGAGTCAATACAGAGAACACCATTGTAACCAATGCAAGGCATTACCAATCCTTGCAAAAACTTTCCAGCATCTTGATGGCCATTCGAAACGGCATGCAAGAAAATGTACCCGGAGACCTCCTTTCCATCGATATCCGCGAGTGCCTTTACCAACTCGGAGAAATCACAGGGCAGATCTCTAATGAGGATCAGTTGGATTTTATTTTTAGTAAGTTTTGTATCGGTAAGTAACTTCTCTTTTATTCATGTAGAAAAGTTTGAGAAATAATTTATCGAAATGAAATTAATTCGACATCAAAAACCAATGCACAGTTTGGTCCAATTGCAGCACTAACTTGCCTATCACCATAAGCCAGATCGGGATGCAAAAAAAGTCGCCATTTGCTTCCTACAGGCATTAGTTGCAAGGCTTCAATCCACCCTTTAATAACTCCATTTACTGGAAATGAAGCAGGCTGTCCGCGTTTAACCGAACTATCGAAAACCTCTCCACTGATCAATGTACCATGATAATGACATGTAACGGTGTTGTGCAATGCGGGTTTTTCTCCTTGTCCCTCCACTAAAATTTGATATTGCAATCCGCTTGTCAATACTACTACTCCTTGCTTGGTGGCATTCTCAGATAAATAGTTTTCAGCAGCAGATAAATTAGCAGCCGCTTTTTCTTCTCTCAGTGCTTTTAAACGATCCGAAACAGACATATTTATTGGTTTAGAAGGGATAAAAATACAATTGAATTCAATAACAATTTCAATTGACTATTGTTATCATCTCCATGAACCCAATCGATCAAGACCGCATCATTGAAATGGCATGGGAGGACAGGACTCCGTTTGAGGCCATTTTATTTCAGTTTGGGCTTACTGAGGCTGATGTGATTGCCTTGATGAGGAAGTCGCTCAAGCGCAGCAGTTTCAACCTTTGGCGAAAAAGGGTCAACAGTGGTGTGAGCCAAAAGCATTTACAAAAGCGCAGTACAGCAATTCAACGCTTCAAGTGCACGCTTCAACGGCAGATTACACACAATAAAATCAGCAAAAGATAAAAGCTGTTTCCAATAAGTTCTACAATCAATTGACCAATTTTCATCACACGCAACCATGAAAGGAGTAAAGAAAGCGGACTTGCCAACCAAGGTTTGCGTGCATTGCAAAAGGCCCTTCACCTGGAGAAAAAAATGGGAAAAGGTTTGGAGCCAGGTTAAGTATTGTTCCGATAGATGCCGAAAAGGGCTTTGACTTATTTACTTTTTGCTCACAACATACCCAATGCAGATAAATTTGGCTTCAAGTTCATCATAAACAATGACGGAACGGGATGGTTTCTGCCCAAAGTGAATTATTTTAGTGCAATCAGATTCCCTTAAACCCAACATATGCAAGTACTGCTCGGTATTATTTTTCATTTCATCGGAGGCTTTGCCTCTGGCAGTTTTTATATCCCTTATAAAAAAGTAAAAGGCTGGCAGTGGGAATCTTACTGGATTGTAGGAGGGCTCTTCTCCTGGCTGGTTGTTCCCCCGCTTGCTGCATACCTCACCATCCCCGGGTTTGGGGAGATCATCAGTGGTTCCGGCGGGGCAATCCTCGGGATTACTTTTCTATTTGGTATTTTATGGGGAATTGGTGGATTGACCTATGGCCTGGGTGTCAGGTACCTGGGTGTTTCGCTTGGTAGCAGCATCATTCTTGGGCTTTGCATGGTCTTTGGTGCCATCATCCCAGCCATGTATTACGACATCAATCCTGTTGAAGGCAAGGATACTTTCAGCGCCATGATCAGCTCTCAGTGGGGCTTGACCATTATTGCAGGCCTGGTCATTTGTGTGCTGGGCATCATCGTCAGTGGAAAGGCTGGCATGATGAAGGAAAAAGAATTGAAATCAGTGGGTACAGACCCTCACGGCGCGGAAGTCAAAACCGAGTACAAATTTGGCCTGGGCATGTTTGTTGGAATTGTTTCCGGTATCCTCAGTGCCTGCTTCAATTTTGGTTTGGAGGCAGGACAATCAATGGCTACCATCGCCAACGATGCATGGATTGCTGCCAACCCCGGAGAAGGTGAATTTCTCTACAGAAACAATGTGGTCTATGTGGTTTTGTTATGGGGTGGCCTCACCACCAATTTCATTTGGTGCATGATCCTCAATGCAAGGAACAAGTCCTTTGGCGACTATACCAATGCATCCACGCCATTGTTCAGGAATTATCTATTTTCAGCCATTGCAGGTACCACCTGGTTCCTTCAGTTCTTCTTCTATGGCATGGGAGAAAGCAAGCTGGGCAATGGTCCTAGCTCATGGATCCTTCACATGGCCTTCATCATTCTGGTGGCCAACATGTGGGGCCTGCTCTTGAAAGAATGGAAAGGGGTCGGAACAAAAACCATCCGTACGATCATTGCAGGTATTGCCATCATTATCCTCTCCGTTTTGGTGGTAGGGTATGGCAACAGTTTACACGTTTAAAAAATTGAAAACAAAACATATGTCAGCAACAAGAACTTTTCAGCATGTGAATTATTTATGGGATGATGCAAAGGCAGCGTCTATGGCAGGTGACGAAGTAGCCCTGCTGCTTTACCGTTCCAATATTTTGGGCGCAGACCTCAGGATCACCAACTATGGGGGTGGAAACACTTCCTGCAGAACAATCGAGAAAGACCCTTTGACGGGTAATGACACAGAAGTGATGTGGATCAAAGGATCCGGGGGAGATATTGGATCCCTTACCAGGAGCGGACTGGCCGCCTTGTACGTTGAAAGACTGAGAAGCCTTACCGGCGTGTACAAAGGCCTGGCACAGGAAGATGAGATGGTGGCCTTGTTCAACCATTGCATTTTTGATCTTGATTCAAAAGCACCATCCATCGACACACCTTTGCATGGATTTCTTCCATTCAAACATATTGATCACCTGCATCCTGATGCAGCCATCGCCATTGCTGCTTCTAAAGATGGTGAGCAGATCACCAAAGACCTTTTTGAAGGAAGCATTGGTTGGGTGAACTGGCAGCGTCCTGGCTTTGACCTTGGTCTGCAAATCAAAGAATGTCTGGAGAAAAATCCTGGCATCAGGGGCATCATGCTCGGCTCTCATGGCTTGTTTACATGGGGTGATACCGCCTATGATTGTTACATCAATTCACTGGAGGTGATTGAAAAATGTGCAGCATATATCGAAGAAAATGTGGCCAAGAATGGTTCTGTTTTTGGAGGACAAAAAATTCAATCTTTGGAAAAGGAGCATCGCTTGTCTCAGGCGGCTGCACTGGCTCCCATCCTGCGTGGATATTGTTCTTCAAAGAACAAGATGATCGGGCATTTTACAGATGTTCCAAAAGTGCTGGAATTCATCAACTCAAACGACTTGGATCGACTGGCTCCCATGGGTACCAGCTGTCCTGACCATTTTCTCCGTACCAAGATCAGCCCATTGGTATTGGGCCTTTCACCAGCACAGGATCTTTCAGATGTGGCGTCCATCAAAGCTGCTATCGCTCCGCAGTTTGATGCCTATCGTGAAATGTATACAGCTTATTATGATGCCTGCAAGCATCCCAACAGTCCGGCACTTCGTGATCCGAATCCCGTGGTAATCTTATATCCAGGTGTGGGCATGTTCACCTTTGCGAAGGACAAATCTACCGCGCGTGTTGCTGCTGAGTTTTACATCAATGCCATCAATGTGATGCGCGGTGCTGAAGCCATTTCATCTTACACCGCACTTCCTCATCAGGAAGCATTCAATATCGAGTATTGGTTGTTGGAAGAGGCCAAGCTGTCAAGGATGCCAAAGCCAAAAGCATTGTCTGGACGGGTTGCTTTTGTATCTGGCAGTGCGGGTGGCATTGGCAAGGCCATCTCAAAGAAATTTGCAGAAGAAGGTGCCTGCGTGGTGATCAGTGATATCGATGATGACAGGATGAACAATACTTTGGCAGAATTCAAATCCATGTTTGGCAAGGACGCTGCTTCAGCTGCCTTGATGAATGTGACCGATAAAGAGAGCATCGAAAAGGCCCTGGATGCCATTGCGCTTGCATTTGGCGGTGTAGACATCATTGTCAATTCAGCAGGTTTGTCCATTTCAAAGCCTATCGAAGAGCATACGGAGAAAGACTGGGACATCCTTTATGATGTTTTGGTGAAAGGACAGTTCCTTGTTACACAGGCAGCGGTTAACGTGATGCGCAAACAGGAAATGGGTGGAGACATCATCAATATCGTGAGCAAGAATGCATTGGTTTCCGGGCCAAACAATGCTGGTTATGGTTCTGCAAAAGCGGCACAGTTGCATTTGAGCAGGCTAAATGCTGCAGAGCTCGGCAAGGACAAGATCCGTGTGAACACCGTCAATCCTGATGCAGTCATTGCCGACAGCAAAATCTGGGCTGGCGATTGGGCACAAGGCCGTGCAAAGGCTTATGGCGTCAGCGTTGAGGAGCTTCCTGCTTATTACGCCAAACGTACCTTGTTGAATGAGATCATTCTTCCTGTTGACATTGCCAATGCATGTTTTGCCGTTACTGGTGGCTTGCTGAACAAGTCTACTGGTAACGTGATCAATGTGGATGGTGGGGTAGCGATGGCTTTTGTACGTTAATTTTTAAACAGATCAATTTGCCTTTATGCAGATAGAACAGTCAAGGATAGATGAACTCAATGCGCAACTGGAGTCGGGGCATAAAAGAAATTTTGAATTTCATGCTGCCTCATTGACCAATGTTGAAGCGGTGATTGATAAACTCATTGCATTTCAAGTGGCGATTCCAAGTTGGGCACTGGGTGCCGGAGGAACCAGGTTTGGTCGTTTTTCTATCGGTGGTGAACCGGGAAACCTCGAAGAAAAAATTGAAGATGTAGGACTCTTGCACAAGCTCAATCAATCGAGTGGTGCGATTTCTTTGCACATCCCATGGGACATTCCTTCGGATGCTGCAAAGATCAAGGCATTGGCCGCACACCATGGACTTGTTTTTGATGCCATGAACTCCAACACATTCCAGGATCAGGCCGGACAAAAATTGAGTTACAAGTATGGCTCTCTGCAAAACGTAGACAAGGGCATAAGGCAACAGGCCGTAGACCATAATCTTGAGGTGATCAAATACGGAAAAGAATTGGGTTCCAATTCACTGACCGTCTGGTTGTCTGATGGATCCAGTTTTCCAGGTCAATTGAATTTCAGGAAAGCATTTCAAAATACATTGGAAGGCCTTCAGGACATTTATGCAGGATTGCCGGAAGACTGGAAAGTATTTGTTGAATACAAGGCCTTTGAACCCAACTTCTATTCCATGTCTGTGGGTGACTGGGGTCAATCGCTTTTGTATGCCTCCAAGCTTGGCCCTAAAGCCTATACGCTGGTTGATCTTGGTCATCATCTTCCCAACGCCAATATTGAGCAGATTGTTTCTTTGTTGTTGATGGAGAAGAAGCTGGGTGGATTCCATTTCAATGATTCAAAATATGGTGATGATGATTTGACCGTAGGTTCCATGAGGCCTTATCAGCTTTTCCTCATTTTCAGGGAACTCGTTGAAGGCATGGATGCCCGCGGAATGAACCATGCCAAAGACCTTGGCTGGATGATTGATGCATCACACAACATCAAGGATCCTTTGGAAGATTTGTTACAGTCGGTTGAAGCCATTCAAATAGCATATGCACAAGCCCTTTTGGTGGATGACAAGGCCCTTGATGAGGCCAGGGAATCCAACGATGTGGTGCGTGCACAGGAAATCCTGCAGCAGGCATTTCGTACCGATGTAAGATCTGTTGTCGCTGAAGCCAGGCGCAGGAGTGGTGCAGCCATCGATCCTTTGGGCGCATACCGTGCAATGAAAGTCAGGGCTGCCCTGATTGGTGAGCGTGGTGCTGTATCCAAAGCCACAGGACTCTGATTCTATAAACCTTACATCATGCAGAAAAAGTCAGTTGTTGCCATTCTTGATGTTGGAAAAACCAACAAGAAGTTGTTGCTTTTCGATCAGGCCTACAATTTGGTCTATGAAAAGAGTGATAGGATGGAAGAGACGGTTGATGAAGATGGATTTCCCTGTGAAGACCTGGCATCTTTGACCAATTCTGCACTCGAATTGATCAAAGGGTCTCTGCATCTTGAAGGCTTTGATGTAAAGGCCATCAATTTTACTGCCTATGGTGCAAGTTTCGTTTATATTGATGGTGATGGAAAAACATTGACGCCACTTTACAATTACCTGAAGCCTTATCCTGAAGATCTTCAGCATGAGTTTTATGAAAAGTATGGTGGCGAAAAACCTTTTTCACGCTGCACAGCATCACCGGTCCTGGGCAGTTTGAATTCAGGCATGCAGGTATTGCGGATAAAACATGAACGGCCTGAAATCTTTGACAGGATTGCGTTTGCGCTGCATCTCCCACAATACCTCAGTTATCTTTTCACTGATCTTGCTGTAACGGATATCACCAGCATTGGATGTCATACCAATCTCTGGGACTTTACACAACAAGCATACCATGACTGGGTTCAGCAGGAAGGCATTGCGACAGTGCTTGCTCCGGTCATACCTTCTGCTCATGTAGAAAAAATAAATATTGAAGGGCAGGAATTGTCTTGTGGCATCGGATTGCACGACAGTTCTTCTGCATTGATTCCTTACTTGATCTGTTTCAAAAATCCATTTGTGTTGGTATCTACAGGTACCTGGAGCATCTCGCTCAATCCATTTGACCATGTGCCCCTTACTGATGAAGAGTTGGAAAAGGATTGCCTTTGTTACCTGCAATTCACTGGAAAACCCGTCAAGGCATCCAGGCTATTTTTGGGCAATGCGCATGAGAAAGGGGCTGAACGCATCGCTTCCCATTATGCTATTCCGGCTGACTTTTTCAAAGCCATTCAATTTGATCAGGACTTATCAGCATTGGCACAAGAGCGCTTGTTATCAAAAGACTTTTCCAGCTTTGAAGCTATTGACCTGATGGAAGTAGTATCTCCCGATCTGGCCTACAATATCTTGATAGCAGTCTTGGTCAAAAAACAAATTGAAAGCATTGACCTCATCCTGAAACACCAGGATGCTGAAAATATTTTTGTGGATGGAGGCTTCAGTAAAAATCATGTTTTCATGAGCATGCTGGCCTCCCATTACAATGGCAAAAAAGTATTTGCTGCTGAGGTGGCACAAGCTACTGCGTTGGGAGCAGCCCTGGCCATCCATGATGCATGGAATCCCAACCCCATTGGGGATGACCTCATCAACCTTAAGTTGTACAGTTAAACCATTCACGATCATATATTCCAGGAAAATGAGAAATTTCTTAAGCCTATTATTCTTGCTTGTTTCATTACCTGGTTTATCCCAGACTGTTTCTCCAGAGAAAATGAAAGGAATCTACGATGAGGTCAAGACTCCTTATAAATATGGAATGGTGCTGACGCCCAGGAACGACTCCTTCAAAGTAGATTGCCCCACCATCTTCAGAAAAAAATCCACCTGGTACATGTCATATATTGTTTTTGATGGCAAGGGGTATGAGACATGGCTGGCCAAAAGTAAAAATCTCCTGCAATGGGAAACCATGGGCAGGTTGCTGTCATTCCCAAAGGATAATGCCGCATGGAATGCCAGTCAACTGGCAGGATATTTTTCACTGTATGATACCAATTGGGGTGGGCATTACCGTTTGGGTAAACACAAGGGACGCAGTTGGATGAGTTATATCGGTGGAAAGAGTGCTGGTTATGAAGCAGGTGAGTTGTCGATTGGCATGGCGAGTACAAAAAAAGATCCGAGCAAGGCACATGAGTGGATTACCTATGCAGCGCCTGTCCTTACTTCAAAAGATGCAGATGTGCGATGGTGGGAAAACAGGAAGGAATTCAAGAGCACAGTGATTGTTGACAAACAAAAGCGTTTGGACGCAAAATATATCATGTATTACAATGCAAATGGTGATACTGCCAAGAAAAACAAAACAACGCAGGGGTATGAAAGAATCGGCATGGCGCTTTCTGACGACATGCTGCACTGGCGACGCTTCAAAACAGAACCCGTAGTCCATCACGAAGCAGGCATTACAGGCGATCCTTATCTGCAGAAGATTGGTGATGTATGGGTGATGTTTTATTTTGGTGCATTTTGGAAAGATCGCCCCAAAGCCTTTGATCGTTTTGCCTGTTCATATGATTTGGTGCATTGGACAGATTGGGATGGTGAAAGCCTGATTGAACCTACTGAGACATTTGATGCAAAGTATGCACACAAACCCTGCGTGATCAAGTACAAGGATGTAGTTTATCATTTTTACAATGCAGTCAACGAGAAAGATCAACGTGGCATTGCTGTAGCAACTTCAAAGGATTTGGGCAAGAGCTCATTAAATTTTGTTGTCACGAGGAAGTGATAAATCAAGCATAATTTGGAACAAATGAAGACCTCCCTTTTTTTTAAGCTGATTTACTTTGATGAATTTTCTGTTACACCCAAGTACCAGCAACTTGCCAATTGCATTACCAAAGCCATTGAGGATGGTAAGCTGAGTGTAGGGGATGTTCTTCCTTCCATTAATGAGTTGAGTTTTCATTTTGAAATTTGCAGGGATACCGCTGAAAAAGGGTACAAGCACCTGAAGAACCAGGGCGTTATTGGTTCAGTTCCTGGCAAAGGATATTTTATCAGCAGTGTAGATGTAGACAGAACGGCCAGGGTCTTTCTGATGTTCAATAAGTTGAGTCCACACAAAAAAATCATTTATGATACATTTGTTAAAACCCTTGGAAGCAACGTCACTGTAGATTTTTACATCTACAACAATGATTTGGCCCTATTTAAAAAGCTCCTTCACAACTCTGCGTCAGAGTACAATTATTATGTAATCATTCCGCATTTTGTGGAGGGGGAAGAAAAGGCTCCACAGATCATCAACCAGATTGACAAGAACAAGTTGATCATGCTGGGCAAAGTGATTCCCGGGGTGACAGGAGATTTCAGTGCCGTGTATGAAAACTTTGAAAAAGACATTCATGGCGCACTGTTGCAGGCCCTCAATAAATTGGAAAAATACAAAACCATCAAGCTCATTTTTCCGGCGAACAGTTATTACCCAGATGAAATAGTCAAAGGCTTCATTTCATTCTGTAAGGAATTTGCATTCAATTATTCCATCGTTCATGATATCAGGCGTGAAAAGCTTGCAAAAGGTGAAGTGTACATCAACCTGATGGATGACGACCTGGTAACACTGATTGAGAAAATCATTGTATCCAAGCTGAAAATTGGAAAGGAGATAGGAGTAATCTCTTACAATGAAACACCGCTTAAAAAAATAATCCTGAATGGCATCACAACCATTTCTACGGATTTTGAAGCCATGGGGATTGCAGCCGCCAATATTGTCAAGACGGGTATCAAGACAACCTGCGAAGTTCCTTTCCGTTTGACTCTTAGGGCATCACTCTGATCAGGTTGATTTTCTGATCAGCAATTCGGTAGACTGAATCCTTGTCTCGAATTTGGTTTGAGGTTTCTTGCTTTCGATCAATGACAATAACAAAGATGCAGATGCTTGTCCCATCTCAAATGCGGGTTGTTTGATCACGGAAAGTGGTGGGTTGAGGAGTTCCGTCAGATCGGTATTGGAGAATCCAATCAGGGCAAGGTCCTGGGGTGTACGGATGTTTTTCTGCTTCATGAAACGAAGACATCCGGTAGTGATCTTGTCTGAGCCAGCAAAGATGGCATCTGGCTTAACCCGCTGCTTGAGCAAAACCTTCATGGCTGATTCAATCTCACTGTAAATCATGCCCCCATGGTCACAGTAGGTAATCAAATTTTCTTTGAGTGGAATATTGGCATCTCTGAGTGCAGCCCTGTATCCTTCAAGTCTTTCCTGGGATATGGAAAGCCCACTGTTGTTGGATAGAATGGCGATTTTCTTGTAACCCCTTTCAATCAGGTGTTTTGTAGCCTTGTACGCCCCCTTGTAGTTGTCGGCAATCACCTTATGGGTCTCAATTTCATCAATAACCCTGTCTACAAATACAATGGGCAAACCTCTTTCATGTAATTTTTTCAGGTAGGAAAAATTCTTTGTTTCTGTAGAAACAGAAATGATCAATCCATCAATGGATGATGATGTAAGGTATTCCAGGTTCATCAATTCACGCTCAGCTGATTCCATGCTCTGTGCGATGATGACATTGTACCCATGTTGATAGGCAACTGAGTCAATGCCGTTGATTACCTGGGAAAAGAAGCTGTTGGCAATCTCACATACAATTACGCCGATGGAAAGGCTTTTTCGCTCCTTTAAACTTTGGGCAATCCTGTTGGGTTTAAAGCCTACTTTTTTGGCATAATCCAGGACCATTTTCTTGGTGGCCTGGCTAATTTCATGGCTGTCCCGCAGGGCGCGTGAAACCGTTGAGGTGGAAAGCCCCAGCTCCTGTGCGATGTGTTTGATGGTGACCGCTTCAAACTTCATGCCCTAAAGATAGGGTAGTTGGTGATTTCTTGTTTATTTCTCATCTTGGGGTCAAAATGCTGAGCTTTTCTTCGCTTGTGATGAATCGGGAACGATTGCGTAAATAAAATTCCGAATAGGTCTCAAAGAGGTAAAAAAACAACATAGAATTGTAAATTGATATATATCAAACTATTCAAATCAAGCACATATGAGAAAAATTGCTATTTTTTTATTCTTCCTGTTTACTGCCATTTCAGGTTTCTCGCAAGGGAAGTCTGTTCAGGGTAAGGTAAACGGAGAAAATGGGAACCCGTTAGAAGGGGTCACCATTCAGGTCAGGGGAAATGCCAAAGGCTTTCAAACAGATAAAAACGGGGCTTTCACCGTGCCCGCACCTGCAACAGGGAAGCCAATACTGGTATTTACCTATGTAGGTTATAAGACATATACCTTGGTTACAACCGCTGGTGCCACAGTGAGTGTATCGCTGGAAAAGATGGAGAGCTCACTGGAAGATGTAGTAGTGGTTGGATACAACAGCATCAAACGAAAAGACCTCACAGGTTCTGTATCTTCTGTCAGTGCAAAGCAAATCAAGGACGTTCCATTGTCTTCAGCTGCTGAAGCCTTGCAGGGCCGCCTGGCAGGGGTGCAGGTAACCTCTTCAGAAGGTGCGCCTGGAGCAGATATTCTCATCCGGGTCAGGGGTGGTGGTTCTATCACACAGGACAATTCACCTTTGTATATTGTAGATGGTGTGCAGGTTGAAAATGCATTGGCTGTGATTGCCCCTCAAGATATTGCCAACATTGATGTATTGAAAGATGCTTCTACCACTGCCATTTACGGTGCCCGTGCAGCCAATGGAGTTGTGATGATCACCACAAAGTCTGGACGACCGGGTAAAACACAGGCCTCCTACAATGGATCTTATGGATACAGAGATGTGCCCCAGTTCATGAGCGTTTTATCGCCCTACGACTTTGTAAGGTGGCAGTATGAAAGGAGCCGCGGTTCCATTGCAGACAGTTCAAGTTTTGCAGGCACTTTTGGAACAACCTGGGATACCCTTAATGTCTACAAGAACCTCAGTCCTGTGAGCTGGCAGGATCTTGTGTTTGGACGCAATGCCAGGTTTCAAAACCACAATGCTTCACTCAGTGGTGGAAACCAGTCCACCAGTTTTAACCTGAGCCTTACCGCCAACCGTGAAGACGGGGTTCAACTGGAATCAGGATTTGACCGAAATCTTGTCAACTTCAAATTAGACCATAAGATATCTGACAGGGTCAAGGCTGGTTTCAGTTTCAGGTATTTAGACCAAAAAATCAGGGGTGCGGGAACAACAAACAGTGGTTCACGTTCAACCAACAGGTTAAGGCATACCATCAATTACAGGCCTTTCGAAATTCCAACCCCCAATGGTGGTATTGATGATTTTGATGAGGCTTACTTTCTTGCTTCTTCAGGAGCCATCAATCCGGTCATCCTTACACAGGCAGAATACAGGAAACAGTCCACTGCTGCCACCTATCTGAATACTTATGTGAACATCAACCTGGTGAAGAACCTTGTATTCAGGTCTACGGTGGGTTACGACAATGGAAGGGTTGGAACAGACTTGTTTTACAGCAAGATCACCTCAACTGCCAGGAACTCTGCATCTCTTCCTGTAGCATCCGTTGGTTCCCAATTCAATAGTACCATCAGCAATACCAATACGCTTCAGTATACATTGAACAACTTTAAAAAGCACCATGATTTTTCCATCCTCGCAGGTGAGGAAATGGTTGATCAGCGTTCAAACCAGAACACTGTTGAAACAAGGTTTTTCCCTGCTGATATCTCAGCCCCCAAAGCACTGGCCAACATGGGACTGGGATCGGCTCCATCAGGATCTGCACAACCACTACCCACTTCATTTATCCAGCCACCCAGCAGGATTTTCTCTCTGTTCGCCAGGGCCACCTATGCCTATGATGACAAGTACCTTGCCACGGCCAACCTGAGAGCGGACAGGTCTTCAAAGTTCAGTGCTGAAAACGGAACACTGGTATTTCCTTCCGGTTCTTTGGCCTGGAGGTTGTCTCGCGAAAAGTTCCTGGATGATGTCAAGTGGCTTTCAGATGCCAAACTTCGTTTTGGATATGGAATTGTGGGAAACAACAGGATTGACAATTTACTGTATTTGCAGCTGTATGGGGTAACCGGACAATATGCATTTAATCATTCCATTCTTCCTGGTTTTGCACCAACAGCCTTGGCCAATCCTGGTTTGAGATGGGAGCAGAATGTTACACGCAATTTCGGATTGGATCTTGCTTTTTTTAACAACCGCGTACAGCTGACTGTTGATGCCTACAAGAATTCCGCAAATGATTTGTTGCTGGCAGTTCAAATCCCTCCAACCACAGGATACACGCAGCAAATTCAGAACATTGGGGCCACATCCAACAGGGGTGTTGAGATTCAACTGAATGCCACACCCATTGAAAATAAAAATTTCAGCTGGACATCAAATTTCAATATCTCCTTTAATCAAAACAGGGTGGAAAGCCTTGGCGGTGTTGCTCAAATTACGAGGACTTCCGGATGGCAGGGCAGTGATGGGGTTGATGATTATATCGTTAAAGTGGGTGAATCAACTGGTCAGATGTATGGTTTTGTCACCGATGGATTCTATGGAGTGAACGATTTTGATTATAATGCCACAACACAGACGTATACGATCAAGCCCGGCATTGCTGTTAATGGTGTGTATGGCACACCACAGCCCGGCATGTTGAGATGGAAAGACCTCAACAAGGATGGTGTGATTACTCCTGATGGAGACCGGACCATCATTGGTAATGCCAATGCAAAGTTTACAGGAGGATGGAACAACCAGTTCAATTACAAAAACTTTGATATGAGTGTTTTTGTGAATTTTGTGGTGGGTAATGATATTTACAATGCCAATAAGCTGGAGTGGACAGACGGAGCTTTTTCGAACCTGAACATGTTGGATATCATGAAAGACAGGTTCACCAATATCAATGACAAAGGTGAGATCGTAAAAGATCCTGCTGCCCTTACTGCATTGAATGCCAATGCAAAAATCTGGTCACCAGTGCGTGTGCAGCGTTGGTGGTTGCATTCATGGGCTGTTGAAGACGGAAGTTATCTCCGCATCAATAACCTTACCCTGGGCTACACGCTTCCGAAAACCATCTCGCAAAAACACAAGATTTCAAGTCTTCGTTTTTTCGGGACGGTCAACAACCTTGCTACCCTTACCGGTTATTCAGGATATGATCCTGACGTAACAGCAAGGAGGAATGATCCTTTGACCCCTGGTG
>CANHSD010000004.1 GCA_947463105.1 Chitinophagaceae bacterium | reverse complement strand
TTGAGGCAGGCACAACTGAGCCTGATTGAAGCACAGGATCGTTATATAAACGCCCAATACAGGGCTCAAATTGCGGCAACAGCAATACACTACATCACAGGAGAGATAAGCAAGCATTAGGGCTTATTTGCCCAGATGATAATGCTTGAATGCCATGGGCAAGAGGTCTGAGGGGGTTTCAAATTCAAATACCTCCCCTGTTGATCCGGTCAGCAACAACCGCATGGGTGCATTGAACCTTGATTCAAATTCAACCAGCGCCTGTCTGCACATGCCACAGGGTGCTATGGGTTCTGAAGTATCCACTGTATCACTCTGGTAAGTGATGGCCATGGTTTCAATAGGAAGACCCGGAGAAATAGAAGACACAGCTGCAAGCAGGACCCTCTCTGCACAGATACCAATGGGATAAGAAGCATTCTCCTGGTTGGTGCCCATCACCAGCTTTTCATCGGGCATGCGGGCAACGGCACCAACCCTGAAGCCTGAGTAAGGTGCATAGGCTGTAGCAGCTACTTCCCTGGCCCGAAGCACAAGGTCATTGTCTGCATCGCTCAAGTCTGATGCATTTGCGTGTACCTTGAAACTAATGTTGATGTTTCTGGTGTCCATAGGGTTGGGTTGAGTGTGTTTATTTGATGGACTTGAAAATTCTGTTCCATCTTGGGCCATTCTGCCAGCTGAACCAAATCATCGAAGCTTTGCCCACAATATGGTCTTCAGGTACAAAACCCCAGAACCTTGAATCCTGTGAATTGTGCCTGTTGTCTCCCATCATCCAGTAATAATTCATTTTAAATGTGTAGGAGGTTGAAGGATTCCCATTGATGAATACTTTTCCATCACGCTCTTCCCACATATTGTTCTCATATACAGCAATCACCCTTTTGTAGAGCGCAATATTCCTTTTATTGAGCTCAACTGATTTTCCTTTTTGGGGAACCCACAATGGGCCAAAATTGTCTTCGCTCCATTTGAATTGTGCTGTATCGTAAGGGAAAGTGTTGCCAAAACCACTGGAATTAAGGTCTGGCATGATAGAATCTTTTACCACAAATGGAAAAGATTCAACCTGTTTCAATTGGGCGGGCGTGAGTGTCAAGCGGTATGTATTGGGCTTGTCCTGCATTTGCAACAGATCACGCTGTTCCGGATCCTGAGGATCAATATTCAATTCATTTTTGATGAACTCATCAGAGAAAAATCCATTGCCATTCAGGGTAACATAGTAAGGCATTTCAGAAGCAGGTGGTATGGGGTTTACAGTATTGGATACATACAAGGTGCCATTTCTGATGAAGAGGGTATCTCCTGCAATGGCTACACAACGCTTGATGAAATTTTCCCTTTTGTCAACTGGTCTTGAAATGATGTCATCGCGTTCAGCAAACAACATATCCCTTGTACCACCCCTTGATTCGTAGGCGCGGAGGTAGTCATAATAATTGATTTCAGACTGGAATTCACGGATGACCGTATCCCCTACAGGATAGTTGAACACGACCACGTCATTCCTTTCGATGGGCTTTGCAAAAAAGCGGTTGTAGGGAAGGCTGATCCATTCAAGATATGATTTTGACGTACCAATTGGAAGGGTATGGTGAACAAAAGGAAAGGCAATAGGTGTATTGGGAATCCTTGGCCCATAGCTGGTTTTGCTTACAAATAGAAAGTCATTGACCAGCAAGGTCTTTTCCATTGAGCCAGTGGGGATGACGTAGGCTTCAAAAACAAAGGTGCGGATGATGGTTGCAGCAACAATGGCAAATACGGCAGCATCAATCCATTCCCTTGTGGCTGATTTTTGATAATTCTTTACAACTGGAGTTCCTGCATACCGCTCATTCTTGGAAAATCCAAGGTATGGGAAATAGACAAAGGGAATGAAAACTGTTGCAGCGTGGTGGACCACTGAAAACCGGCCGAAATGCTCAACAAATTTGATGCAAAGCCAGATGGTCACAAATTGCCCGGCAATGGGAATGAGCTGAAAGAAAAACCACTGGGTTTTCAACTCCATTTTTTTCACCATCAGCCAAGTATTGTAAAAGGGGACCAATGCTTTCCAACCATCGATTCCAGCCTTTTTAAACATCCCAAAAAGACCTGCATGAAATCCTGCTGTTGCAACAATAAAAATCAACCAACCTATACCCATTGTATTATGCTTTACGTGCTCAAATGTAGCATAAAACAAGGATTTAAAAACGATGGAATGGTAACTGTTTGTATTTTAATGTGGATGGCTGACTGAAAGGATAAATGTTTTTTCAGGCCATCTTGGAAACAGATTACAGGGAAGAAACGGCAGAAACCTTGCGGGATGATTTTATCATCACATCTTTAACTGTTGCATCCAAATTGAGAAGGGAAAGATCAACCTCATCGCAAACAGCGTTAACAGATTCAGTGCAAAACCTCATGGCTGTCCAAACATGATCAATCACTACTTCATCAATTTTAGCAAAGCCAGTAGCATGCAGGCATTCCCAGTTGCAATCCCTGTTGAGATCACTGACAATTTTAGAAGTTGGTTTAGGATATGCGATCCAAAGTTTTCCTTTTGAACGCAAGGCAGGAATAACATCTTTAAGGATCAGTGAGAGTTGGTTGTAGTTCAATGCAAAAACCAATGCAAAATCAATCTTTCTACTTTTCAGGAGTGGCGTTACGTTTATGGCAAACGATAGTTTGGTAAAAAACTTTTCCAATGTGGAAGGAATTCCTTGAACAAGAACGTTCTTTTCCTCACAAAGCTGAAGCCTGTCAAAAATGTTGATGAGCATTTGTTGGAAGTTTTGGTTTGGGTTGACAAAATTAACATTTTTTCCACATATTTAAAGGTTCTTTAATAAGATTTTAAATGCTATGCAGAAAGTAGCGTAAATATTAAAAGTCTTGGCTGTTTCGCCTTGCTTTTCTCTTATCTCGGTTTTTGAAAATAGGTACTTTGTTTTCGCTGCCTGAAAGGAGTCTGCTGATGTTTTTCTGGTGTGTAAGGATAACAAGCAGGGCAACGGCAATGGCAAAAATCCTGTAAGCAATATTGTCTACATTGAAAATGATTAAAATGAATACAGGGAAAGCCATGCTTGCCAATATAGAACTCAGGGACACAAAACGGGTTAGGTAAAGGACGAGCAGGAATATGGCCACACAGCTCAGGGCTGTAAGGGGTGAAATGGCAATAATCAATCCAAAAAGGGTGGCAACACCTTTGCCTCCTCTGAAATCTGCCCATATGGGAAATATATGTCCAATGACTGCAGCAAGACCGAGTCCAATTTGGAAATTGGTTCTTTCAAATTCATTGGTAATATAATAAGGCAAAAGCAATGCAAGCTTAACGGCAACCAATCCTTTGAGCATGTCCAGGATCATGACAATGCTACCCCATTTTGAACCGAGAACCCTAAAAGTGTTGGTTGCACCGGCATTACCGCTACCATAATCCCTGATATCAATATTGAATTGGGTTTTGCTGATGATGACCGAAGTTGGGATTGACCCAATCATGTACGCCAATATGATCAATAAAATTTCGTTCATTACATGTTTTTTGGCTATGAGGGAAACACAAATTTAATGAAAAATTAATAAACGGCCCTTCCCGAGGTGTTAAAACTCCTTTTTGAAAGCCAAAGCAATCCATCCATTGTCTGTGTAAAGGTTGATAGGTTTGCCAAACAAAGGCGTAAATACCGCTTCAATATCCACCTGATCATCCGCCAATAAACCACTGATAAGTAGAAACCCATCAGACCTCAGCAGTTGTGCCATGGAGGCAGCATGTGCCAGCAGCACATGTTTGTTGATATTGGCCAGGAGCATGTCACATGTGCGAACTTCATCAAGGTTCTCTGCAAGAGCAACATTGATTTTGCTGGCAGCATTCAACTGAATGTTTTCATTCACATTGGAAATGCTCCAATGATCATTGTCAATTGCTTCAACTGACGCGGCACCCAGTCTTTCTGCAAGAATGGCCAGAATCCCAGTGCCGGTTCCAAAATCAAGGACTTCTTTTCTCATGAAATCCAGTTCAAGCATGCCCAGCATCATCATTCGGGTGGTGGCGTGATGGCCTGTGCCAAAACTCATTTTCGGCGTGATGAGGATTTCATGCTCAAACCCTTCCAAAGGAGGATGAAAATGAGCCCTGACATGAATTTTACCAGGAAGGATGACAGGATCAAAATTGGACTCCCAACTGGAATTCCAGTTCTCTTCTTTCAATTCCGCATTGGTGTAGGCAATGCCCATCTCAGCACAAAGTGCATCCAAGGCAGATAGATCTACCTGGCCTGCTGTGGCATAGGCTTTTAAGCCCGTAGGTGTTTCTTCCATGCCTGAAAAACCCAAATCGGGCAACAGTGCTACCAATACATCACTTCTCTCCGGACTGATCTCGTTAAAATGAATTTCTAAATATGTCGTCATGAAAAAAGCCGGCTAAAAGCCGGCTGTTTTGATATTAGTTGGAAGGTTGTTCACCGCCATTCTGATTAAAATCAGGTTTTGGGATCAACACTTTCCTGCTCAATTTGAATTTACCTGTCTTCTGGTCAACACCAATCAATTTAACCCTTACCATATCCCCTTCTTTGAGGATACCATCAAGTGTTTCAAGGCGTTTCCAGCTTACCTCACTGATGTGAAGCAACCCTTGTTTGCCAGGCATGAACTCAACGAAAGCACCGTAAGGCATCACAGATTTGACTTTAGAATCGTACTCATCTCCAACCTCAGGCATGGCAACAATACCCTTGATCCAGGCTACTGCTCTGTCAAGGCCTTCTTTGGCCGGGCTGAATACACTTACTTCGCCTTGGTTTCCTACTTCTTCAATGTTGATCGTGGTACCAGTTTCACGCTGGATTTCCTGGATGATTTTTCCTTGTGGTCCGATCACAGCGCCAATGAATTCCTTGTCAATGAACAACTTCTGCATTCTTGGGGCATGTGGTTTAACCTCAGGCCTGAAAGAAGGCATACAATCATACATTTGGTCAAGGATATGAAGACGACCATGTCTTGCCTGTTCAAGGGCAGCCATCATGGTTTCCATGCTCAAGCCATCAATTTTGATGTCCATCTGGATACCGCAGATACCATCGCGGGTACCGGTAACCTTGAAGTCCATGTCACCAAGATGATCTTCATCACCAAGGATATCTGTAAGGATCGCGTATTTGCCATCTGTGGCTCTTGTGATCAATCCCATCGCAACACCACTCACGTGTTTTGGAATGGGAACACCTGCATCCATCAGGGCCAAAGAACCGGCACAAACAGTTGCCATGGAAGACGAACCGTTTGATTCAAGAATATCAGAAACAACACGTACAGTGTATGCATAATCATTACCGGGCATCATTTGCTTGAGGGAGCGAAGGGCAAGGTTTCCGTGACCCACTTCTCTCCTTCCAGGACCCCTCATTGGCTTAACCTCGCCAGTAGAGAATGGAGGGAAATTATAGTGGAGAATGAACTTGCTGTAGTCAGACTTTGCTGCACTCTCAACCAACAATTCATCAAGTGGCGTACCAAAAGTGATGGTAGTCAAAGACTGGGTTTCACCGCGGGTGAACAACGCTGAACCATGTGGTGTAGGCAATACATCGATTTCCATGTTCAAAGGACGAACCTGATCGAGGGAACGGCCATCAAGCCTGATCCTGTCGTCAAGGATCATGTTGCGGACAACATCCCACTTGAGGTCTTCGTAATATTTTTTGGCCAGTTTGATTTGCTCAGGGGTAGCTTCTGCTCCAAGCATGGCAACCACTTCTTTTTTTAACTCATCGTAAGCCTTGCTTCTATCGTATTTGCTGCTTCCTGCTTTTGAAATGCCATAAACCCTTTCGGTAGCAAAATCATTGACCTTTTGTTGAATTTCTTCATTGCTGGCAGGCTTGGTATAATCACGCTTTCCTTCAACACCTACTTTTTGCCTGAGTTCTTCCTGTGCAGTAATCTGAACACGGATGGCATCATGGGCGATTTCAAGTGCCTTTACAACATCTGCTTCTACACACTCTTTGGATTCACCTTCTACCATCATCAGGTTCTTTGCAGTGGCGCCAATCATGAAATCCATGTCAGCAGACGCAAGCTCTGTCCTGCTTGGGTTAACAATGAAAGATCCATTTACCCTGGCTACACGTACTTCAGAAATCACTTCTTTGATGGGAATGTTGGACACTGCGAGGGCTGCAGAAGCAGCAAGACAGGCCAAAGAATCCGGCATCACTTCAGGATCCGATGAAATAAGGCTTACCAATACCTGAACATCACAAAGGTAATCTTCAGGAAAAAGCGGGCGGAGTGCCCTATCGATCAAACGGCTGATCAGGATTTCAGAATCTGTGATGCGGCCTTCACGCTTGAAAAAAGAACCGGGGATCCTTCCTGCAGAAGCGAACTTCTCTTGATAATCCACTGAAAGGGGGAAGAAATCCTGTCCTTCACGTGGTTCCTTGTTGGCACATACGGTTGCCAAAATGATGCAATTCCCTTGCCTTACAGTAACTGAACCATCAGCCTGACGGGCAAGCCTTCCGGTTTCTATTGTAACAATTCGACCGTTACCAAGGTCGAAGCTTGATTGAAATGGTTGTTGTAGCATGATAATGTTTTGGGAGTGTTCCAAAAAGCAATATTCCCAACAGTAAGTGTTGGGAATAGTACGATTCAGTTATATTATTTCCTTAACCCTAATTTCTCAAGGAGGGCGCGGTATCCTAATAGATTGGTTCTGCTCAGGTAGATCAGCAATCTCTTGCGGCGTCCAACCTTGGTCATCAACCCTCTGTTAGATGAGAAATCTTTCTTGTTTACTTTAAGGTGCTTTGAAATCTCATTGATTTCTTCAGTCAACAAAGCAATTTGACCTTCAATAGATCCGGTATTTTTTGGGTTGCCACCGAATTCAGCAACGATAGAAGACTTTTTTTCTTTTGTTACGCTTGACATCTCAGTTTTATTTTAATTCATCTTTAATTTTGCCGGGAAAATTGGCTGCGAAGGTAGTGGTTTTATCAATACAAACAAAGAATTGATACAATTGGAAAAACCTTCCCCCATTACTCCATGTATTTCATTTTCAATGCATAAAGCAAAACGAACAGTGCCCCAGACAGTCCGGCCATGAGCGCCAGGGAAAATCCCATGATGTTGTCTGATCCGAAAACCAGCACAGGAGCAACCACAGCAATTATACAACCTAGGATATAGAGGCGGAGTCCATTTTTTTTCAGGCGAAGCATAAGGAATGCGCCAATCATTGTTAACAAGTTGGAAACCAATGAGAAAAAGCTGTTATCTCTCATGTTGGATGAAGTATTTGAAGCAGCTATATCACCCATCAATTCATCTACTTTGGATTGTCCGGAAGGGTCATTTTTTACTGCATCCTGAAGAACAGATTCCCACTGTTCCATGCTATTGGTCATGGCCTTTACCGTGCTCTCAGGATCTGAAAGGCCAGAAAAGGCGGAGAAAATCATGTATGTACTGGCAAAAATCGTGAGATAGCACAAGATGGTCAAAAACCGCGGGCGAACAGGAGAAAGGTCTGGATTTTGATCTTGATCAACCATTTTCTAAAATTTATTCGAAGGTAGCAAGAACAATTGACCCTTAAATGTATTTTACATCCTATGATGGATAAACATTTGCATATTGTTGCGCACGATGTTCCATTGCCATCCGATTCCGGTATTTTGAAAGAGCTTGGTTTTTTGATCAAAGCATTGCATGCCCAAGGCATCTTGTTGCATCTACATTGTTTCGGAAATCAAAAGCCTGATAACCTGTTACCCTTCTGCCATGAACTTCACCTTTACCCAAAGAAACAGGGCCATAAGGGATATACCTTGACCTTGCCCTATGCTGTAAGCTCCAGGTCTGATAGCTCCCTGATCAAGAGGCTTGAAGCCGACCGCTTTCCTATTCTATTTACAGGCCTGAAGACCGTTTCTTCCCTTTTGGATGCATCATTCAGTAAAGACAGGAAGATTGTTGTAAGAATGCTGAGGAATGAACAATCACATTTCAGGGATCTGAGCAGCCTTTGCTCCTGGGGAAGCCAAAAGCTTTTTTATGCCATTGAGTCTATCCGGTTTGGACGATTGATGAAGAATTTATCGTCAGTCTCGATACAATTTGCTGTTTCTACCGAATATAAAGCTGTTAACACTCGAAGCCTTGATGCTTACACAGTGGTTGACCAAATGATAGAAATGCCTTTCCTGATGCCGCAATCTGGAACAGGTAACTTTTGTCTATACCATGGCAATTTGGGTAAAACCGAACATGCATACGCCGCCAATTGGTTGTTGCAAAACGTATTCAATACACTGGAAGTTCCATTTGTGATTGCCGGAGACAATCCATCTGAGCAGCTGGAACAGGCTGCCCATGAAAAAATGCATACCTGCCTGGTCTCCAACCCGAGTGAAAAGGAATTACAAGACCTGATCAAAAAAGCACAAGTCAACCTGCTGCCGGGCTTTGTTGAACAGTGTAATACTGGACTATTGTATCAATCCCTTGCATTGGGAAGACATGTTTTAACCAATACGAAAGGGGCTTACGGGATAAGCCAAGCATCAACATGCCATGTTTCCGATAGCAATGCTGCGTTCATTCAAATGACGGAAGCATTGTTCAATCAAGCATTTGATGCAACAGCACATGAAGCAAGGGCTTTTTTTCTAAATGGGAAATACAACAATGAAAAGAGTGTCAATGCATTGATGAGGATGCTATATTAGCATTGTCAATGACTTTTCCTCCTTCCGTCCTGATCATCCTAGCAGGATATTTATTGATGACGATATAATCGTGTGTAGCCATCACGATGGCTGTTCCGAGGTCCTTACCAATTTGAAAAAGCAGGTTCATGATTTCTTCAGTGGTTTCAGGATCCAGGTTTCCCGTGGGCTCATCAGCCAAAATAAGTTTGGGAGAGTTGAGCAGTGCCCTGGCAATATCAATGCGTTGTTGCTCGCCGCCGGAGAGCTCATAAGGATATTTGAAACCTTTTGATTTTAATCCCACCTTTCCGAGCACTTCTTCAATCTTGTCTTCAATTGCCTTTTCGTCATTCCAACCGGTGGCACTCAATACAAATTTCAGGTTATCGTGCACATTCCTGTCTGTCAACAATTGAAAATCCTGAAATACAATGCCAATATTTCTTCTCAAGAAAGGAACAGTTTTCCAGGTAAGGTCTTTGAGGTCGAACCCTGCAACATTGGCTGTACCATTTTTGAGGGGCAACTCGCCATAAAGGGTCTTGAGTAAACTGGACTTTCCAGTTCCGGTTTTGCCTACCAGGTATACAAATTCACTTCTTGAGACCGTAATATTCACATCACTCAGAATCAATGAATCTCCCTGGTAAATGTTGGCATCTTTAATGGACAGAACTGCTTCACTCATGGTAAACCGTTAAGGTATGAAAGTAAATTTTTCGTCGTTCAGGTAAACATCAAGGCATTTTTCTCTTGCTTCCTCCACTCTTCCGATGATTTTGGCATCAACACCAAATTTCCTGGAAATATCAATCATTCTCTGCGCATTTTTTTCATTGGTATAGATCTCCATCCGGCATCCCATGTTGAAAACCTGGAGCATTTCTCTGTTGTCTGCACCACTGGCTTTTTGGATAAGAGCAAATACCGGTGGGATATCAAACAAACTGTCCTTTACCACCCTCATGGGCGCAGGAAGGTATTTGAGGCATTTGGTCTGGCCTCCTCCGCTGCAATGGATCATGCCATGCACCGCATCAAAATCCGTTTCCAGGATTTCCCTGATGATGGGCGCAAATGTTCTCGTTGGGCTCAGTACCATTTTTCCTGCATTGACACTGAAGCCCGGAACCTCAACAGCATCAGTCATTTTATGCTTACCGATATACACGACCTCACTGGGCAGATTAGGATCAAAGGATTCAGGATGTTTTTCAGCATAGACCTTGGCAAACATGTCATGTCTTGCACTTGTCAGTCCATTGCTGCCTATTCCACTGTTGTATTCAGTTTCGTAACTTGCCATGCCAGCACTGGATAGACCAACAATCACATCTCCAACGGCAATTTTGTCATTGGTCACCAATTTGTTTTTGGGCCATCTTGCCGTCATGGTTCCATTTACTGCAACCGTGCGCACCACATCACCCACATCTGCAGTTTCACCACCGAGGTAATGAATTTTAACTCCCATCTTTTCAAGATCAGCAAATAAAGCGCTTGTACCATCAATGATTTCTTTGAGCACTTCGCCTGTGATCAGGTGCTTGTTTCTGTCAATGGTAGAATTGAAAATGATGTTGTCGTATACACCAACGCAAAGTAGGTCGTCGAGGTTCATGACCACCGCATCCTGGGCAATTCCACGCCAAACGGAAATATCACCAGTTTCCTTCCAGTATAAATAAGCAAGGATACTTTTTGTTCCGGCCCCGTCTGCATGCATAATGTTTACATGATCTGCATCGCCGGTCAGGTAATCTGGATAAATTTTACAAAAAGCATTGGCGTATAAACCTTGGTCAAGATCCTGGATGGCTGCGTGAACTTCTTCCTTTTGGGCGGAAACACCTCTTTTCTGGTATAAACTCATGGATTCGGCGGTATGTGCAAATTTAGTTTAGAACGCTGAATTGACAATATTTAAATCAGTTCAACAAGAAGAGCTGTATTATTTCAATTGAATTAATTTTGCATTTCTTATGCAAGTTCATTTTCAAATAGACAATCTTCCTCCTTTTCGGAACGCTGTGCTCACGATAGGCACTTTTGACGGTGTGCATTCAGGACATACTGCCATTCTCGACAAGCTGAGGTCTGAAGCCGATGCCCAGAATGGCGAAACTGTTGTGATTACTTTTCATCCACATCCCCGTAGGATTTTGAACAATGCCGATGCCCCGGCACTGCTTACAAGCCTTGAAGAGCGTATCGACCGTTTCAACCAAATTGGCATAGACCATTTGGTCATTGTTGCCTTTGACCCTGCCTTTTCTGCCTTGTCTGCAGACGATTATATCAAAAAATTCCTGGTGGATCTTTTTCATCCCAGGGTCATTGTGATCGGTTACGACCATCGTTTTGGCCAGGGAAGAACCGGCGATTATCAACTCCTGAAACAGAAAGGTGAAACATACGGATACGCAGTGGTAGAGATTCCTGAAAAGATGCTGGATGCATCAAGGGTGAGCTCTACCCATATTCGGCATGCCCTGTTGGATGGAGATCTAGCAACCGCGAACAGCTTGCTCTCCTATCCTTACCGGCTGCAGGGTGAAGTGGTTGAGGGCGATAAACTTGGCCGTACACTTGGTTTTCCTACGGCCAATCTTGCATTGAACGATAGTGATAAACTGATACCGGCATCAGGTGTGTATGCAGTTACAGTAGAACTCAATCAAAACGGATTGATCAGACAGGAACTTGGGATGATGAACATCGGCTACAGGCCCACTGTAAATGGCAGGGAGAGAAGGATTGAAGTGCATATCTTCCAATTTGACGAAGACATCTACCACCAGATATTAAAGGTTTCAATGATCGCCTACACGAGAAAGGAAAAGAAATTTGCCGGACTTGATGCGTTGAAAGCACAGCTGGAACAAGACAAGCAAGATATTACACAGTTGCTGAACAGGCTCAAGACTGAAGGATGATTTTTGCTGCCAGTTCCTTCATCAATGATGAATCTTCCGTGTCAACCTGCCCCAGGCCTAAGCTTTTTAGGTTGTAGTGATTCAACAGGATCAAGGCTTTTTCAATGTCATTGAAACTGTATCGCTGCATGGCCTGCGTGTATTGTTTGGCAAAAAAGGCCTTGATGCCCAGGGCAGCAGCAATACCATACTCATCCTTTGATCCACTGGCAGCTGCAATGTAGAGTTTGCTGAAAAATGAATACAAGGTTGGGAGAATCAGTTGAATGGGGCCAGCTTTGGGATTGGCCGCAAAATAATTCAGGATTTTCAAGGTATTGGGCAGGTCCCTGTTGCCCAGCGCCGACTGCAGCTCAAAAACATTGAATTCCTTGCTGATGCCCACATATTGTTCAATATCATCCTCAGCAATTTGCTTTTTGCCCTTGAGGTTGACCGTTAGTTTTTCAATTTCATTTTCCATCCGTTGCAGGTCATTCCCAATATGGTCTACCAGCATGTAAAGGGCCTTGGGCTGAATTTCAAGCCCTTTCTCTCTGACCATGTTTGCCGCCCATTCAGGCAACTCATTGTCGTACATTTTTTTGGTGGTGATGACCACCGCCTTGCCTTTCAGGCTTTTGGCCAGCTTGCCCCTGCCATCCAACTTTTTATCCTTGTGCGCAACAATAAAAATGGTTGACATCAGGGGATGATCCAGATAGGACTCCAGCCGATCGATTTCTTTGAGGTGTTGTGCTTCTTTCAAGATCACAACCTGCTTTTCAGCAAACATGGGGTAACGCCTGCAAGCGTTCAGGACATCCTCCACTTTTGAATCTTTGCCATAAAAGATGGTGAGGTTAAACGCTACCTCGCTTGCAGGGAGGATATGGTGCTCAGCAAATGAAGTGAGTTTATCGATATGGTAAGCCTCATCCCCTTCCAACCAATAAACAGGATGAAAAGCACCACGCTTCCAATCTGATATGATCTGGTCTGTGTTCATTCAAATGCTATTATATGATAAATCATGCGTAAAATTGCATGAAAAATATGCTTATTGATTAATTTAACAGGGATATCAACACAAAAAGGAAAGAAATTCTTTTCCTTTGTGATGAATACGAAATTATCAATAAGCAACGAACTTTCACCATTAATCATTGAATCATGAGTACAAATTACCCCGATGCTGGAAACTATTCATCAGCACCCAAAAACGACAACAAGAATACCATCATCATTTTATTGGCCATTGCCCTTGTCGGTTCATGGATTTATTTTATGTATGCCAAGAGCCAGACCACTGCAGTAATTACTGAAAAAGATGCCCAATATGCTACCCTGGATTCAGCCAGGAACAATGTTCAGAAAGAGTTTGACGATGCCATTGTAAGGCTGGATGAAATGACGGCTACCAACAATGGGCTGGACAGCCTGGTTAAAAGCCGTGACAACGAACTGGGTATCCTCAAATCAAAATTCAAGTCTCTTGTAAGCAAGCAAAATGCATCCTCTGCTGATCTTGCAGCAGCCAGGAAGCTTGTTAACGAACTCAACGGCAGGATCGATGATTATGTTAAGGAGATTGAGCGACTGCAGGGTGAAAACATTCAACTGACAGCAGACAAAAACAATCTTACCAACGAAAACAAGAACCTGAGCAACAACCTTGCTACTACTGAAACAGCCAAGAAGGAGGCTGAAAACAAGGTAGATGTTGGTTCTACATTGCATGCCTCTGGTTTTAATATTGTGGCCATCAATGAAAGAAATTCAGGAAAGGAAAAAAGCACCTCTTCTGCAAAAAGGGCAGACAAGTTTCGGATTTCTTTTAACCTTGACGAAAACAGGATTGCCACATCCGGTGCAAAACAGCTTTTCATCATTGCAAAAGACCCTTCCGGAAAAGTTATCAAGGAAGAAGCATTGGCATCCGGCACCATCAACACAAGGGAGGATGGACAGGTTGATTTTACCACCAAGCTTGATGTAGAATACAAACAAAGCGAAGCCAAATTTGTAAGCTTCGACCTTCGAAAGGCAGACAAGTATACCAAAGGAAATTATACCATTGTTGTTTACCAGAATGGCTTCAAGATTGGTGAGGGTGTTGCCATATTGAAATAAAACCAAACTTTGAGATAATGAAAGCCGTGTGCAAATCTTGCATGCGGCTTTTTTTATAGGATGGCCCTGATTTGTGCACGGCCGATGTTGACCAAACCTGAGCTTCCGGATCTCCTCCCCTCGTACTGGACAGACATCTCAATAAAGGAACTGATCCGTTTAGTAAGGTCCATGGTCCACAAGAAATTCTTTCCTGGTTGTAGGCCGTCAAGCATCACATAGCCAAGGCTGGAAGAGGCAATGCCATTGAATTTTATATTGCTGAAGGTAATCCTGGAGGTGATGGAAGTATTGGAGACAAGGTTGTATTTGCCTTCCAGGTTCAGGGAATTGATCAATGCATTTTCTGGCCCCTTGTTTTGCTTTTTATCCCATTTGTAGGAAGATTGCAAGCGCAGCGTGGTTCCCTTTGTAAAGGTTATCCGAGGTTCGATGGCCCGGGAAAGGATATTGAAATTCCTGTTCCCAAAATTGGGTGTCTCCAGGATATTCCGGTTCAACCTGCCAATCAGGTCGAGGGTAAACATCTTCAACCAATTGCTCCTGATTTTGAGGGAAAGATCACGCAATCGACGGGTTTCATATCCATAAGACAAAAATGCACGGTTGCTGGATTGGAGAAAATTGAGGTCCATTCCCCAGACTTGGCTGAATTTATTGAAGGAAGCGGAATGGCTTTCTACCTGGTCGAAGGTGATCAGGCTGGTGTCCTGGATCATGCCTTTGAAAGGATTCAGGATCCGCTCTCCCGAAGCAAGCTGTTTCTGGGATACTTGTAGGGCCGATTGCAGGTAGAGCCTTTTCAGGAAGGCATTCATCACAGAACCCTCATCCCCTTCCAGGGCTAGGGAAGGATTAAAAACCAGGTTATAATTGAATTGCAGGTTGCTTGATCGGATGAATTCATTAGTTGGCGTAAAGATTCTGAGGAATTTGGCCTGATCACGGAATTTGGCCACCTCGAATTCGTTGAGTTGCTGAATGCCATCGCTATTGAAATCAATCCAGGTATATTCCCCTTGTCCAACAGGGACTTGTATATAGGTAAAATCCCTCCTTGGCTCCTGTCCGCCTCCCAATTCATACAAGGCATTCCCGGCAATGGCTCCTTTCCAGAGGTCTGTAAAATATTCCAACCTGCCGAGCATGCTCTCTTCAGCCATAGTGCTGGCAAAATTGTTGGCAAGATTTAACTTTCTGTAAGTGGCATTGAAACGCACCTGATGATGCTCATTAGACATCCATTCTCCATTGATATTCAAGTTATTGCTATGGTCTTTCTGAAGCATTTTTTTGCCATCAGGCAGGTCGTCAGACCGGGTAAAATATTTGATACCCCATTTGTTCAATTGGGTTGGATCAGATTGCGTGTACAACTGAAAAGTGGAAAAAGCAAAGCTTCCTGGAGTAATTGAATCAGTTGCATTGAAGCGGGAAACAGTATTCTCGGCAGCATAACCCAATCCAATTTCTCTTCCACTCATGCTGGAAATTCTTTTTGCAAGGGATAGTGTTGGCCTGAAAAAATTTCCATTGTTGATTTCATCCTTGAAACTGGTGATGGCAACCTGGTTGTTGAAGATCCATCCCTGCTGGTTAAGATGGTGTTCAAGTTGATGACGACTGGCATTGAAATCAGTATTGCGGGCATAGGAGCCAAGCAAATATTTCAGTTGATGAGACTGCTTGTTTTCAAGCAGGAAGGAGGCATTCAGGATTTTTTCTGTTGCCGCACCCGCCATCAGGTCGAGCCCCCAATCGCGGGTAAACTCAACACTGCGAAGCCTTTCAATGGGCTTGAATGTTGCAGATGCGTACTCAAGATTGAGGTCTGACTGTAAACTCAAGCCTTTTTTTTTCTGCACAATTTTTTTGTTTTTCAGGATCAGCCTGGCAGCATACCCATCATCATTGCTTTTGTCTTTTGACGAAAAACGGTTCAGGTCAAATCTGCTCACTGCCATGTCTGCCAGAAGCTGGGTTTGATCGTTGATGTTCCAAGAGGTGGCTACTGATACAAGGCTTTGTTTTTTCGGTGCAACCAACAAAACCACAGGCTCATAGTTGCCTGATTTAGCACCTGTTTGGGCATTGGGAGCAATCCATTTGTACACTTTCCCATTGGCCGCAGCATTGGGATCGATTACATAATTTCCTCCACCTGCACCAACATCAATGAAAGACAGGGAAAAGACTTCGCTCCTCTTGGCGGGTTGGTAAACATAGATGGCTGCTTTTTTTCCAACGGCATAGGTGGAGTCTATTTTTTGGTAAAGTATATTGCCTGTGGCAAATGTGTCTGCAACAACTGAGGGATAAAAGGCGTTGAGCGTATTGTCTCCAACATCAGAGAGGAACTGCTTTTGGTTGGCATTAAGGGTTTGGTTGATGGGCGAATTTCTGGCATCGCCGTTACCGAAATATCCGACCGAAACCTGCAGTTTTTTATTGATTTCCAATTTGTTGTTGAAAAAGAGCTGGGTGTTCAGGTAATTGCGGTCGGCATATTCAAATTCAACCTGAATTCTTTTGTCTTTTGAAATCATCTGTTTCTGCATGAAAGTGATTTCAGCAGTATTGTAATTGATGGTATAATCCTGGTCTTCTCCCCTTTGCATCATCTGGCCATCGATAAAAACCCTTTCTGTTCCTGCCAATACGATGAAAAACTGTTCCTGGTTGGCTCCCTTCAAGCGATAAGGCCCCTGGTTCCCTTCAATACCCTGGAAAATATTCCTGGTGAATTTTCCCTTGGCGATGGCTCCGCTGGCCAACAGGCTATTGTTGGTTCTTGTGTTGATGCGGTTTTCTGTTTCAAAAGAAAGGCCCTGCAGCCTTTTATAAAAATTCAAATAATAGAGATCTGACTGCCTGATGTCGAGGTCGCCCACTGACAATTTCCAGTTGTCTTTGGAAAACCGGATGTAAACCTGATCAAATTCATTCAGGTTCTGTGTATTGCCATCTGGCTGGATGGGAATATTGTTGTCGGAAATGGCTGCATTGATCAGGATGCTGTCGCCCATGTAGCCGTTCAATTGCAGGTTGAGGCTGGAATTGAATACGGCATCCTGCTTGTTACCGAAAGACAGTGATCTTCCAAGGCTTCCATTCGAATTGATCTTTCCAAAGTCTATCGGGCGGTCTGATCCCTTTTTACCTGTGAGTTGGTTTCCCGGAATATTGAACCGGTAGAAAATACTATCAAATGACATTCGCCTGGTTGCAGCAGTGAGGGAAAATGGAAAGACCCTGTATTCTATTAAAACCGATTGCTGACTGGGTTTCCTGATCCAAAACAACATGGAAGAGTGATGGTCTATGGTATAGTCTGCCCGTTCAACATTGCTGATCTTGACTGAATTGGGTATGATACTAAAACTGTCCAGCCGGATGGACTGACCGGCTGTGTTGAATGTTTTTTGACGCAGGTTGCTCAATGGCTGCGATGAAGCAGTCAGAGAAAGAAATAAAATGATAACAAATGGAAGCAACTCCCTCAAATGAATTGAATTGAATATGACATTTATGACATAAAATTATTCAATATCATCGGTTTAGTTGGCATTCAATTGGAATAGATCAGTACGCATACAAAAAATGCGTCCTTGGTGAGGACGCATTCATGTATAATTCATTGATGCTTATGCTTAATTCCCAGATAAATTGGCATTGAGGTATTCCCTGTTCAACCTTGCAATGTTCAATACAGAAATCTCCTTGGGACATTCTGCCTCACAAGCATACGTGTTTGTACAACTGCCGAAACCTTCTTTGTCCATCTGGGCAACCATACTCACCACGCGTTGTTTCCTTTCGGGTTCACCTTGTGGAAGCAAAGCAAGGTGGGAGACTTTGGCTGAAACGAACAACATGGCCGATGCATTTTTACAGGCTGCTACACAAGCGCCGCAACCAATACATGCTGCAGCGTAGAATGCATCATCCGCATGTTGTTTTTCGATGGGCAAAGAATTTCCATCGACGGCATTTCCTGTGTTGACAGAAACATATCCACCCGACTGAATAATCCTATCAAAAGCGGAACGGTTGACCATCAAATCTTTTACAACTGGGAAAGCATTGGCCCTGAAGGGTTCAATCGTGATCTGATCACCATCCTTGAAGGCGCGCATGTGCAACTGGCAGGTAGTGGTGCCTTTCCATGGGCCATGGGGCTGTCCATTGATAACCATGGAGCACATCCCGCAAATGCCTTCCCTGCAATCATGGTCAAAAGCAATTGAATCGCTTCCTTCTGAAATCAATCTCTCATTGAGCACATCAATCATCTCGAGAAATGACATCTCGGATGAAATGTTGTTGACATCATAGTTTTCAAAATGACCATTATCGTTGCTGTTCTTTTGACGCCAGACCTTGAGTTTCAGGTTCATTGAATAATGCTGCATATGATCAGGTTATCTGTTTTGTAAATATTATTTGTAACTGCGTTGACTTGGTTTAACCACTTCGTAATTCAGGGGCTCTTTGTGAAGGTTCCAATGGCTTTCCTGGTGTTCCCAGGCAGATACATACATGTGTCCTTCATCATCCCGCAAAGCTTCGCCTTCCGGTGTCTGGTACTCTTCACGGAAATGTCCACCACAACTTTCATTTCTTTCCAAAGCATCGATACACATCAATTCGCCCAGTTCAATGAAATCCGCTACCCTACCAGCTTTATCCAACTCTTGGTTCATTGCATTGATTTCTCCGGGAATGCGCACATCAGACCAGAACTCAGCTTTCAATGCCCTCACCTCTTCAATGGCTTGTTTCAGGCCTTCTGCGCTTCGTGCCATGCCACACTTGTCCCAGATGATTTTTCCTAGGCGCTTGTGGAAGCTTTCAACGGTTTGTTTGCCCTGAATGGACATCAATTTGTTGATGCGGTCGAAAGCTTTTTGTTCGGCTTCAACGAAAGCAGGATGATCTGTTGGGATAGAAGTTGTTCTGATGTCGTCTGCGAGATAATTACCCAATGTGTAGGGAATAACAAAATAACCGTCTGCCAGTCCTTGCATCAGTGCGGATGCACCGAGCCTGTTGGCTCCATGCTCACTGAAATTGGCTTCACCGAGGGCATACAATCCATCAATGGTTGTTTTGAGTTCATAATCAACCCAAAGTCCTCCCATGGTATAGTGCACTGCAGGGTAAATCCTCATTGGAACTTCGTATGGATTTTCTCCGGTGATTTTTTCGTACATGGCAAACAGGTTGCCGTATTTTTCCTTTACCACATCTTTTCCAAGGTTGGTAATGACTTCAGCAGAAACATTGCCCAGGTTCTTCTTGCTCACTTCTGCCTTGCCATAGCGCTGGATGGCTGCTGCATAGTCAAGATAAACGGCTTGTTTGGATGAGCCCACGCCAAAACCTGCATCACAACG
Organism: Chitinophagaceae bacterium; assembly: GCA_947463105.1. Classification (GTDB taxonomy): domain Bacteria; phylum Bacteroidota; class Bacteroidia; order Chitinophagales; family Chitinophagaceae; genus Pollutibacter. The sequence goes on along the minus strand of CANHSD010000004.1, from coordinate 7,507 downwards.
CTCTTTGGCTGCCCTTGATGCCACATCTCTTGGAACGAGGTTACCGAAGGCAGGATATCTTCTTTCAAGATAATAATCGCGTTCTTCTTCAGGAATCTCATTGGCAGGCCTGTTATCACCTTGTTTGGCAGGCACCCAAATTCTTCCGTCATTCCTGAGGGACTCTGACATGAGGGTCAGTTTTGACTGGTGATCGCCTGAAACAGGGATACAGGTGGGATGAATTTGTGTGAAACATGGATTGGCAAAATAGGCACCTTTCTTGTGGGCCTTCCATGCCGCAGTAACGTTGGAGCCCATTGCGTTGGTAGACAGGTAGAATACATTGCCGTATCCTCCTGTGCAGAGCAACACTGCGTGGGCAAAATGCCTTTCCAGTTCGCCGGTAACCAGGTTCCTGGCAATGATACCACGGGCTTTTCCGTCGATGATGACCAGCTCCACCATTTCATGGCGGGCATGCATTTCAACAGTACCCAGGGCAACTTGCCTTTCTAGTGCCTGGTAGGCACCGATCAACAATTGCTGTCCGGTTTGACCTGCTGCATAGAACGTACGCTGTACCTGCGTTCCACCAAATGAACGGTTGCTGAGCAATCCACCATATTCCCTTGCAAAAGGAACACCTTGTGCAACGCACTGGTCAATGATGCTGGTGCTAACCTCTGCGAGCCTGTGTACATTTCCTTCGCGGGCACGGTAATCCCCACCCTTGATGGTATCATAAAACAAACGATAGACTGAATCGCCATCGTTTTGATAATTCTTTGCGGCATTGATTCCCCCCTGTGCGGCAATGGAGTGCGCACGGCGCGGAGAATCCTGGAAACAGAAGGCTTTTACCTTGTAGCCCATTTCACCGAGGCTGGCTGCTGCAGAAGAGCCGGCAAGTCCGGTACCTACAACAATGATCTCAAGCTTCCTTTTGTTGGCCGGATTTACGAGTTTGACGGTACCCTTGTATTTGGTCCATTTTTCATCAAGTTTTCCGGCAGGAATTTTAGCATCAAGCATGGTATGTTGATTTATTGAAATGTTTAGAATAGCAATGTGATGTTTTCCAAATCAAGCTGAAGGCCAAAATACATGGCCAGCGGCATCAGGGCAAAGATCAATGGAACCAGGATAGAGAAAACAATGCCGATGGTTTTGATCATGGGGAAAAAATTCTTGTTGGTCCAGCCAAGGGTTTGTGCCGCACTTTGCACGCCATGGAGCAGGTGCCAGGAGAGTGAGAAACATCCCAACAGGTAAACAATAACCACCCATGGTTCTGCAAAAATATTTTTCATCTCCAGATAAAGGTTGTGGAATTTCTTGTCTCCATAATAGACCTCTTCAAGACCACCAAACCTGGATGGAACCCAGAAATGGGCAAGGTGTATGATAAGGAACAAAAGAATAAGTGTACCAAGGATGGCCATTGACCTGGAATACCATTTGGAGGTTTTGTTGCCTGCGGTAACGGCATAGCGTGTTTTTCTGCTTCCCCTGTTTTGCAACTCCAGCTTGTATCCTTGGACAATGTGCAGGATAAAGCCGGCAAAAAGGCCTATCTCAGTGATGCGGACCAAAAGATTGGATCCCATGAAATGGGCAGCACGGTTGAAATTCTCTTCGGCATTGGCAAAGAAAATATTTGCATTCACGTAACAATGCACAACAAGAAAAACCACCAGAAAAATTCCGGTGAGTGCCATGACAATTTTTTTGCCGATGGAAGATGAAAACAATAGACTCCAGTTCATAGATGAAAATTTCTCTGATTTGAATTGGTGCAAAGTTACATTACAAACGCTGAATATGGTACAATGTTTCAGTGTATTATACGCAGAAAAACAATAAATTAAACAGGATTACGAAAACGTTTTCTAATCAGTTGTTCAACCTTCTCAGCAAAATATTGTCTACTTTGGTAAACAAGTTTCCGGGGGTAAAAGGACGCCAGTCTGGCAAATCGATCAGCTGGACATATCTGTCAATGCTTGCCCTAGTGAAATCATACCTGGATTGCGCTGGCAGTCCGATGATAGAAACCCATCCTCCTTCTTCTTCAATGTCTTCCATCCATTCTTCATAATAACAATCATCGCTGCTGTGAAAATTGAGTACGTTCTCTGCAACAAGAATGTATTTGTTGATGCCCTGTTTGATCATGATGTCGATGATATCTCGCTTGAATGTCATGATGTCGTTTTCAATGGCATCGTTCCATTCTCCAATCATCTCAATGATGGTGTATCCCATCTCATAATCAGTAAAAAGAACCTTGATGTATAATGTAGGTGACCCAATATCATCCCATTGGGGATGGATATAAAAATTATAAATGGTTTGAGAATAGTGAAACTCGGAATATTCCCTTCCAAAAAACGGCGATTTCGGATCTTCATCTGCGATGTACAGGTGCCGCCAGTTGTAATATGGTTCTATCTCATGCACCGGCTATCAATGGATGGATTCCATCGCTTTTTTTACTGAACCATGCAAAATCAACATTTCCTTGGCTTGATCATAATTATCCAAAGACATTTTCTCCATCAACATCTTGACGCCCCTGTCGATCAACTTGTCATTGGTGAGCTGCATGTTGACCATCTTGTTGTCTTCTACCCTGCCCAACTGTATCATCAATGAAGTGGAAATCATGTTCAGGACCAGTTTCTGCGCTGTTCCACTTTTCATCCTGGTGCTTCCGGTAACAAATTCTGGCCCTACCACTACTTCAATAGCATGGTCTGCAGTCTCAGAAACCGGAGAATGCGCATTGCAGGAGATGGAGCCTGTGAGGATATTGTTGGCGCGGCAGGCTTTCAATCCACCAATCACATAGGGTGTTGTACCGCTTGCAGCAATGCCAATAACGGTATCTTTTTCGTTGATGCCGAAAGCTGAAAGGTCTTTCCAGGCTTGATCCCTGCTGTCTTCAGCAAACTCTACGGCATTGAACATGGCATCTTTTCCTCCAGCAATAATGCCAATCACCAGTTCATGGGGAACACCAAAAGTAGGTGGGCATTCAGAGGCGTCTACCACCCCCAGCCTTCCGCTGGTTCCAGCCCCAATATAAAACAGCCTTCCACCTGAAAGCATGCGGTCTGCGGTTGCTTCTACCAAAGCCGTAATCTGTGGAATTGATTTGGCAACAGCTTCCGGAACAATCCTGTCCTCTGTATTGATGTTTTCGAGCAATTCAAGAACAGTCATTTTTTCCAAGTGCCTGTAATGTGAATCCTGCTCTGTCGTTCTTCCGTTCATCGTTTTGCCTTAATGTTTTTTGTGATAGGCCACCAATCCATCCATGGGTTGCTTGATGATGACACCCATGTTGAATCCAAAGTCATTGCAAAGTTCGGCAATTTTATCCTTGAAATAAAAAGCAATGCTTCCCACAAAATGAATAGGAGCTGTAAACCGCTGCGGATAAGTTCCAAGGTGCTGTTCAAAGAAATCCCTCAGGCCATCTTCAATGATGTTCTCAATGATGAAATGCCCCCTGTGCATGGACAGAAAGATGGTAAAGCTTGCCAGGTAGCGGTTGGCAAAGGGTTCCTTGTATACTTTTTGGAGAATCTCGTTTTTATCAGTCTTGAAATGGGCCTTGAATGATTTCATCAATGAAGCATCAAATGTGCCGTAAAGGAAATGTTGTATTATTTTTCGACCCAGGTAGGCACCACTTCCCTCATCCCCTAAAATATACCCCAGGCCAGGAGAGTTGAGGAGAATTTTTTTTCCATCAAAAGAACAGGAATTCGATCCTGTACCCAGGATGCAGGAAATGCCGGGATTCTTGCCACAGGTGGCAATAGCAGCCCCCATCAGGTCATGGGTTACGTGAACAGCAGTACCAGGGAATATGTCTTCAAGGGCTTTTTTGACAATATTGGCATTGGCCTTGGTTTTGCAGCCTGTTCCGTAATAGTGAATGGAAAGAATTTCTTTCTTCAAAAGGCTTTTAGGGAAGGCCTTCAAAAGGGTTTCGCGGATCTGTGTACGGTCCATGTGGTAAGGACTGAGGCCTACCGTAAAAAAAGACTTGAAACTTCCTTTTCCGACCAGTCTCCATTCTGTTTTCGTTGCCCCACTATCTGCTATCAGTTTTAATCCGTCCATAATTCAGGTTAATTCAGGAACTTTGCAAAATTACAATTGAAAGAACAACATGAGCAACAGGAAGATCAACGCAGCTACTCCCATCCTATTTTCAATTGCCGTAGTATTGGGCATGTTCATCGGCTACAAATTACGCAGCAATATGCCAATGACGAAAAGTTTTTTGACTTCTCCTGGAACCAATACACTGAATGAGGTGATGCAACTGATCAAGCAACGCTACGTAGACAAGGTGGATGTTGATTCAGCGGCGGCCAATGCCATCAATGGTTTGGTGAATACGCTTGACCCCCATTCGGTTTACATCCCAGTAGCTGAATTGACTGAGGTGAATGAGGGCCTGGAAGGCCAGTTTTATGGGATTGGCATTGAATTCAATATTTTCAATGATACGGTTCACATTCTTTCTGTGCTGGATAATGGGCCGGCCAAAAATGCCGGTCTTGTTGTTGGCGACAAGATCCTTGCAGTGAATGATAGTGCAGCCATTGGCCTCAAAAACAGCGATCAACTGAAAAAATGGGTAAAGGGACCCGCAGGCACGATAGTCTCGATTCGGCTGATGCACGAGAACAAGATCATCAACAAGTCGGTTGTTCGGGGTAGCATTCCCATCAGCTCTCTGGATGCGGCTTACATGATAGACAAGGATAATGGATACATCCGGTTGAACCGTTTTTCCAGCAATACCTATAAGGAGTTTCTGGAATCCCTGGAAAAGCTGAAAGCCGCGGGGATGAAATCATTGGTGCTTGACCTGCGCGACAACGGTGGCGGTATTCTTGAGGAAGCCATTGACATCATCGACGAGTTCATCGGTGGTGAAAAACTGATTGTGTATACCGAAGGGATCAACAGTCCCAAAAAAGAATACAAGGCAAAGCGCTCAGGTCTTTTTGAAACCGGAAAACTGGTGGTATTGATGAACGAGGGTTCCGCCTCTGCCAGTGAAGTGATTGCCGGTGCTTTGCAAGACCATGAAAGGGCCACCATCGTGGGCAGACGAAGTTTTGGTAAAGGGCTTGTTCAGGAGCAATATGCATTGTCTGATGGATCAGCACTAAGGCTTACCATTGCCAGGTATTTTACCCCATTGGGAAGGAGCATCCAAAAGCCTTATGATGAGGGAAATGATGCCTACCAAATGGAGGTGATGAACAGGTTTCACCGGGGTGATTCAAAACAAATCGATAGCACAAAATACCAGCGCAAGCCAGTAAAAACAGCCAATGGAAAAACCCTTTACGGTGGCGGTGGAATCACACCAGACTTGTCGGTAGCCATCGATCCCATCATGTTTGACACGGGTTATAACAGCATCTACATCAACAATATCATCGGAAATTTTGCCTACCGGTATTTCATGACCAATAAAAGCAACATATCGACATACAAGGATGTTGCTGCCTACAGCAGCCTATTCAACCTTGATGACAAAGTGCTTCCACAGTTGGTTGATTTTGCCCAAAAACAGGGGATAAAAATTTTGTTGTCGTCACCGGCTTCCCAAAACCGTGCAAAGACCACTATCAAAGCCATGGTGGCAAGGCTTGCCTGGAATGAATCAGCCTATTTCCATGTCTTGAACCAACAGGATGAAACCTTTATCGTGGCCATGGAATCGATCAGGAAATAAGTCAGGATCGGATGATATAGATCTGTGAACTGCAAACGCCTTTCTTGAAAATGGCATTGAGATTTGAGATGATGCCGGTTAAGAGTGCTGGAATCAACCGCATGCTGCCTGTTTTGTATTTTTCACTCAAGAGGCTTACATAAAAAGCATCGTACCACATGGGTTTTATGGCAGTGACCTTCATGGAATGCATGTGCATTAGTTTTGACAGGCTGGCTGGGCTAAAATGATGCAAATGACGGGGTACATCATAGGCCGCCCAATGTTCAGCATAATGCCTGGCATCGAAGGAGGTATGGTTAGGCACTGCTACAATCAAAATGCCATCCTGCTTCAGGATTCTTTTTACCTGCTCCATTGTACCGTGTAAGTCGTGTACATGTTCCAATACATGCCACATGGTTACTACATTGAAAGCATTGCTTGGCAGGGTAGAAAGTTGATCGGGATGGGTGATGGTGGAAGAAGTGAGTTCCGCTGCTCTGGAAGCTGCGCCAGAATCGGGTTCCATGCCCTGCACCTGCCATCCTGCTGATTTCATTTCCATCAGGAAGGCGCCAGTACCACAGCCATAATCAAGCAATTGTCCGGTTTGGCAATTGCTGTATTGGATAACGAGTTTTCTTTTGGAAGCAACAGCTTGTTTCCTGATCAACTGGTAAATGGTATTGAAAATTCCTTTCTTGCTATCGGTGTGGGAGATATAGGCATCTGACTGATAATACAGCCCAATCTGGTCTGGGGTGGGAGGATGGGCAGTGAACCTGAATCCACATGCAGAACATTCTACAACCTCAAAATTTTCTGTAGAAACGGTAAAATCTTTGACCGTCAGCAGTTTGCTGTATTCAGTGTGGTTACAAACAGGGCAAAACATGTTGCGTATTTTAAAAATTAAATAACCCTGTATGTTGCCTTTGGGGTGATGAACTTCAGTGGGTTATACCTTGAATCCAGCAAATCAAAACTTCCAAACATGAAACGGATGGTCAGGAGTAGTGCAGCCATAAAAAACAGTACCATTGCTGCTTTTTGCCACTTGTTCTTGCTTGCATTGGCGCGTTGTTCTTCAAAAAAGACCTCCATGTCAGTATTGGTTCTCTCTTCTTCCCCAACTTTGATGGTATGCTCGGCATCCGGCCTCAAAACATGCATATAGTGAACTGGAGCAAAAAATTCAGTTGTTACTGTCTTGGGAACAAAGCCAATTTCACCTTCATCAGATATTGAAAAACTGCCCATGTCCATCCACTCCAGTTTTCGCTCGGCCATCAGGCGGGTTTTTAACTCCTCTCCCATTAACTTCAATTCATTGTCTACTTGTTCTTTGTCCATTCCAGACAATCGGGCAATATAATTGGACTGGTCTCCCGAAGATGGATCGATGTTGGCATTAAACTTAAACAATTGTGTTGGTGGTAACACTTGCTTTCTTGAAAAATCATTAACCGCAGGAACACGCTTCAGTGACAGTGCTCCCAAACCGGGGATAGATACACTCCCTTTCAATGAAAAGTACCTGTAAAGAAGACTGGGAAATTCAACATATTGCATGCTGAGGGTCATTTGGCTTTTGTGAATGAATACCGTAGACCTGCGATAAAATTGAAACCAAAGGCGTCATATTGGTTCCATCGCTGGTATTGGATATTGGCAATATTATTCAAATCAACCCACAAAGCCCATTTTTTATTCAATTTATAATCCACACCGAGGTTAATATCTGCCGCATCCTTCAACCTTTTCTCAGGCATT
>CANHSD010000003.1 GCA_947463105.1 Chitinophagaceae bacterium | reverse complement strand
GATGCAGGTTAAATTATTGTCCAGATGGTTTTTTTGCCTGCTCGTTTCAGGATTGGTATTTTCCTGCAATGAACCGGAGGGATTTAAAATGCCCGAGGACCCTTTGGACGCAGGCAGGGAATTTGTGCGTGCAGTACTGGATGGTAACTACGAAAAAGCCAACCTTTACCTGCTCAATGACCCAGAGGACATTGAGTTGTTCGGGCGTTACCAGGCCTACATGAAAAAGCAGCCCCAAAAGGAAAAACTCCAATTGAAATCGGCCTCCATCATCATCAACAAGGTTGAAAACCAAAATGACAGTGTTAGCATCATTAGTTTCTCCAATTCCTATTCTATGAAACCCATGGACCTCAAGGTTGTCAGGAGTGAAAAAACCTGGAAAGTTGATTTCAAGTATACGTTTTCGGGAAATCTTCCGCTTGAATGATTGACCTGAAAAACATATTGCTCGTTTTAGTGGGAAGTGCAGCCGGTGGATCGGTACGCTATATCACCGCTTTGATGATCCAGTCCAAAAACAGTACCCAGTTCCCAGTGGGAACTTTTCTGATCAACCTGATTGGATGCTTTATCATTGGTATGGTCTATGCTGTTGCTGCCCGCAACGCCAGCACTGGATCCGATATCAAGCTATTGCTCGCAACAGGTTTTTGTGGCGGATTCACTACCTTTTCAGCCTTTGCCTTCGAAAACCTTGAACTATTCAAATCGGGCATGCACCTGACGGCACTCATTTACATCATCCTATCTGTAGTCCTCGGCATCATGGCGGTTGTCCTCGGCGCACACCTGATCAAATAAAATGGAATCCAAAAAATCGACAATGGAAACAATCATATACCTGGTCCTCATCGGATTGGCTGCTGGATTCATGGGTGGGATGGTTGGCATAGGCGGGGGTGTCATCATCGTTCCTGCTCTGGTGCTGCTACTCGGGCTCAGCCAACACCAGTCACAAGGCATTTCTTTGGCCATGTTGCTGTTCCCTGTGGGTGTACTTGGCGTGATCAACTATTACAAAAAAGGGTATGTGGATTTCAAATATGCTGGGCTGTTGGCTGTTGGCTTTCTTGTCGGAAGTTATCTTGGCAGTAAATTTTCTCTCAGCCTGCCACAGGACACCGTTAAAAAAGTTTTTGCCGTAGTGATGATATTGCTTGCCCTTAAACTTCTTTTCTCTGGAAAAAAATAATATGCAATCTCTTCATTTTTGCATCTCCATACCAAGGCAAATTTGACGATTTGAAGCATCCTCATAACACATATACTGACACTGAGCTGTTGCAGCAATTCAGGAAAACTGCAGACAGTCGATGGCTTGGATGGCTGTTTGAACGTTACAGCCTTCTTGTATTTGGTGTTTGCATGAAATACCTGCGCAATGCAACAGAAGCGCAGGATGCCACCCAGCATGTATTTGAGAAGGCATTGGGAGAAGTAGGCAAATACGAAATCCCATTTTTCAAAAGCTGGATCTACAGTGTGGCAAAAAACCATTGTCTGATGCAAATAAGGAGCAGGTCTTCAAAACCTGGGACCACCGATGAGCTGCCTGAAGAAAACAGTGCAGAATTGCTCACAGACCAAGAACTAAAAATGAAAGAACTGTTGATGGAAGAACAGTCCCATCACCTCAAAGCAGCATTGAATGAGCTCAGCCAAGAACAAAAGAACTGCGTTCAAATGTTCTACTTGGAGAAATTATCTTACCACGACATTGAAACCAGGACTGGCTTTTCGTTTTCACAGGTAAAAAGCCATATCCAAAATGGAAAAAGAAACCTGAGAATCATTCTCGAAAAAAAAATCAGGGAACATGTCAACTAAAAAACATCATATCCAGACAAACAAGTCAGTTCCAGACAATACAGTTGTTTTGGAATACCTCAACAATGACTTGGGCGATGACGCAAAAAGACAACTGGAGGAGATGCTGACAGATGATGAACTGCTGGGCGATGCGATGGAAGGACTGAAACAACTGAAAAATGGGAATGAGGCAGCCGCCATCAGCAGCGAGCTCAATAGGATGATAAAAGCTAAACTTAGAAAAAGAAGGACGGTCCGAATGAAATCTATTTCATTTCCGCTTTGGATTGTTTTACTCATCACTACCCTGCTCCTGCTCATGTTGGCAGGATATGTGATCATCAGCAAACTTCCCTAACAACAGATCTTACTGGTACTGAATGTACATGGGAGCTGGCTTCAATGCCAGCAATTCTTTTGTGGTCAACATCCGGTGGGGCGGCTCTTTCAGGTCATTCTTGTAAAACAACTTAAACCCTGTAAACTGCAAGGGCTCTGCAAACACAAATTGTTTATAGGTATTGATCTTTCTTGCAGGCGCTCCCCATCCATCCATATCAACCACCAATTGAACCTCAGGTTGTATGCGAATAGCCTTGTAGTCTTTGACCATCCCCTGGGTAAATCGGTGAATGACCAGCACCTTGGGTGGAAGATCATATTTCAATACAAGATCAGCGAGGTACTGGCTGGCAAAGTTAATATCGGCAGCATCAAAACTTCCAATCACCGAACCAGGTTTTTGACCGCCCTTCATCGAAAATTCAGGGTCGATGCCAAGATGTACACGTGGGTGTTTCAAGTATTTTTCCAAAATGGGGATTTCTTCCCTAAGGCTACTGAGTCCCACCTGAATATCCAAAAAAACAATTGCATTGATTTCTTCTGCCATCGCCATCACCTTGTCTATCTGGGCATTGGGCATCCTGAGCCTGTACTTTCCTGAAACCCCTGGATCATTTTGGGCAGTAGTTACAATATAATGCAAGGCAGGCACCACGGGTGTAGAGGGATCAGCCTTTTCCCAGGCAGCCACCTCTCCTTTTAATTTAGCAAACATTTGAGGCTTGGGAAGCTCTCCAAGAATACCCATGCGGGTGGAATATAAATTGCCATAATAGGCAATGATGCGGCTCATCGGAAGAATGGCACCAGGCTTTGGATAATGTTCCTTGAACCTCCACTTTGCTGAACTGTCGCCATTGGCCATGGCCATCATTTTCTTTTTAAATGCCACAGAATCAAGGACCGGCTTGGGATCAGGCTTCATGACCTTCGTTTCGGTCTTCTTGACCATTCCCTGGGCGGATGGATCTGACTGGGCATTCCCACAACCGGAAATGAGGATGAAAAGACTGAAGCTGAGCAATATTTGAAATCTCCGAGATGCTTTCATGGGAATTAATTATGGTATAAAATTAGCAAAGAATATGCAACAGGCTTCTTATTAATTGTCAGGGATGCGAATTAGCTTACCTTTGCATGAACTACAAATCAGCGTATATTGGACTTTTCTTCTTTTAATTTTCACGAATCCCTTGCAGAGAGCATTGAATCCAGCGGCTACAAAAAAGCCACCCTCATACAGGAAAAAGCCATCCCGGTTATCATGGATGGAAAAGATATCATCGCCTCTGCACAAACAGGCACAGGAAAAACAGCGGCATTTCTTTTGCCCATTTTGCACAAGCTCATGTCTGAAGAGCATACCGACAGTGAGGTTCATGCACTCATTATGGTTCCCACCAGGGAATTGGCCATTCAGATCAGCAGCCACCTTGATGGATTGACTTATTTTTCTTCAATCAGTTCCATTGCCATCTATGGTGGTGGAGATGGAGGAAGTTTTGTAAGGGAAAAACAGGCCCTTTCAACAGGAGTTGACATTGTGGTGGCCACGCCCGGCAAGCTGATATCCCACCTCAACATGGGGTATGTAAAAATGAAGGAACTAAAATATTTGATCCTTGATGAAGCTGACCGCATGCTGGACATGGGATTTCATGATGACATCATGAAAATCATCTCTTTTCTGCCTGCAAAAAGACAGACCCTGATGTTTTCTGCTACCATGCCCCCAAGGATCCTGCAGTTGGCAAAATCCATCCTGCATGAACCAGTGGAAGTAAGTGTTGCCTTGTCTAAGCCGCCAGAAAGCATCAAGCAAGAGGCTTATGTTGTGTATGATACGCAGAAGATTCCCATCATTCAACACATCCTTGCTGAGAAAGAATACAAATCTGTTTTGATCTTCTGTTCAAAAAAACAGACCGTAAAACAATTGGCTGCACAATTGCAGCGGATGAAATACAATGCCAAAGACATTCAATCTGATCTGGACCAAAGCCAGCGTGAGGATGTATTGCTGGAGTTTTCCTCCAAAAGGCTTCCGATCCTCATTGCTACGGACATCCTGAGCCGTGGTATCCATATTGATAACATTGAATTGGTCATCAATTACGATGTGCCCTCAGATGGCGAAGACTATGTGCACCGCATCGGCAGAACAGCAAGAGCAGAGACAAAAGGTGCTGCCATTACTTTTATAAACAACGATGACCAACATAAATTCCAACGCATTGAAAAGCTGATTGGTAAAATCGTAGACAAGGTTGAATTGCCTGCAGCATTGGGTAAAGGCCCAGCCTACGAGGTTTCATCCTCCCGAAACAGGAGTCACAAAAAAGAAATGCCAAAATCCAATGGGCAAAAGCCCAGGGCTCAAGCACCTCCCGCACCTCCAGCAGCGCCAAGGCCAGCAGGTGGTCTTAAAATTGAAAAAAGGGTTCAATAAATTATTGAACCCCTTCTTCGGATTGATTTTTACAATCAAACAACTTGCTGGGCTTTTTCGTTCCTAAAAACAACGACTCCGTCAAACACATCCACAAAAACAGGCTTTGTTTTGTCTATATCGCCAGCCAGGATCCTTTTGGACAATTGGTTGACAATTTCTTTTTGAATCAATCGCTTTAATGGCCTTGCACCAAATTGTGGGTCGTATCCGTTTTCTGCGAGGAAATCAAGTGCATAGGGTGTGAAATGCAGTTCAATTCCTGCATCCTTCACCAAATGCTGAAGTCCTTTCAGTTGTATTTCAATGATTTTCCTTACCTCTTTTCTGTTCAATGGCTGGAACATGATGATCTCGTCCACCCTGTTTAAAAATTCGGGGCGGATGGTTTGGCGAAGCAAATTCATCACATCAGTTCTTGCGCGTTCTGCGGCCTTTTCCATTTCGTCAGAAACAGCCTTGTCATAGGCATCCTGAATAAGATGGCTTCCTATATTGCTGGTCATGATGATGATGGTGTTCTTAAAATTCACCACACGCCCCTTGTTGTCGGTCAATCGTCCATCATCCAACACTTGCAATAGAACGTTCCAAACATCAGGATGTGCTTTTTCGATTTCATCCAGGAGCACAACACTGTATGGTTTTCGCCTGACAGATTCCGTCAATTGACCGCCCTCATCATATCCAACATAGCCTGGAGGGGCACCCACCAACCTGGATACGGTATGTTTTTCCTGGTACTCACTCATGTCAATGCGGGTCATCATGCTCTCATCGTCAAACAGGTATTCCGCAAGGGTTTTGGCCAGTTCTGTTTTACCAACACCTGTTGTACCCAAAAAAATGAATGACCCAATGGGCCTGCGGGGATCCTGCAAACCTGCCCGGCTTCGCCGGATGGCATCTGCAACAGCTGTAATGGCCTCTTCCTGCCCTACTACCCGCTCATGCAGGTGTTCTTCCAACTGCAAGAGTTTTTCCCGGTCTCCCTGCATCATCTTGGCCACAGGGATACCGGTTGCTTTGGCAACGTTTTGTGCAATATCTTCAGCATCCACTTCTTCTTTCAACAACCTTTTCTCTCCGGTTTTGGCCAACTCTTCCGATAGCAAAACAATCTCCTCTTCTTTCTGCTTCACTTTGCCGTAGCGGATTTCTGCAACTGTTCCATAATCACCCTCACGTTCTGCTTTTTCTGCTTGCATCTTGAGCCTTTCAATTTCAGCTTTGGCCGTCTGCACTTTTTCAACAAGCTCTTTTTCCTCCTTCCATTTGGCTTTGAGGGTATCTCTTTCAACAGCCAGGTTGGCCAACTCTGTATTGAGTTCTTTCATCTTCACATCATCATTCTCTCTTTTGATCGCCTCACGTTCAATTTCAAGTTGCCTGATCTGGCGCTCGAGCTTGTCCAGTTCCTCTGGCATTGAATTCATTTCAAGCCTCAGCTTGGCCGCACTTTCATCGATCAGGTCAATGGCCTTGTCTGGCAAAAAACGGTCTGTGATGTACCTGTTCGACAATTCTACAGCAGCAATGATCGCTTCATCTTTGATGCGCACATGGTGATGGGTCTCGTACCTGTCCTTGAGCCCTCTCAAAATAGAAACGGCATCTTCAACACTTGGTTCCTCAATCATCACTTTCTGAAACCTTCTTTCAAGGGCCTTGTCCTTTTCAAAATACTTCTGGTATTCATTGAGGGTGGTGGCACCAATGGCCCTGAGTTCTCCCCTTGCCAACGCAGGCTTGAGGATATTGGCAGCATCCATGGCACCGTCACCACCTCCTGCACCAACGAGCGTATGAATTTCATCTATGAACAACAGGATCTCTCCATCGCTGTTGGCCACTTCCTTTACAACGCCTTTCAGCCTTTCCTCAAACTCTCCTTTGTATTTTGCCCCTGCAATCAGTTGGCCCATGTCAAGGGCATAGATCAACTTGTTTTTGAGGTTATCGGGCACATCGCCATTGACAATCCGCATGGCCAGTCCTTCTGCAATAGCCGTCTTTCCAACACCTGGCTCACCGACAAGAATGGGATTGTTTTTTGAACGCCTGGTGAGGATATGAAGGGTTCTTCGGATCTCTTCATCCCTGCCAATCACAGGATCCAGCTTGCCCTGACGGGCCATTTCAATCAGGTTTTTGGCATATTTGTTCAGTGCATTGTATTGCGTTTCCTGGGTCTGGCTCTTTACTTTTTCCCCCTTTCTGAGTTCCTTGATGGCCTGCATAAGACCAGATTCTGTCAGGCCTGCTTCCTTTAGCAATTTGGCCACCGGATCATTTCCTGTGATCAGCGCCAGCATCAGGTGTTCCGGCGTCACAAACTCATCTCCGAACTTTCCCAGGAGAGAACCTGCTCGCAACAAGGAATTGTTGGCTTCTCTGCTCAATGCTTGCCCAGGCTCATCTTGAGATTTAGGCAATTTTGCCAATGCTTCCTTTAACTTTGTGTTGAGGAGTTGCATGGATACATTGTTCTTTTTGAGCAGGTATTCAACAGGTGAGTTCTTCTGTTCCAATAAACCTTGAAGCAGATGATCCGTCTCAATATTCGGATTGCCTGCATTGAATGCCGCCTGTTGTGCAGATTGCACCACTTCGGATGCTTGTATGGTAAAGTTGTTTAAATTCATGTCTGGTATTTTAATGTTATCGTCAAATCATTCACCACATATAAAAACAGGTAACTATGGCAGCCCTTTTCAATAAAACATGTCGCAAATGCAGTCTGGCACTGATTTTCCTGCTATTCTTGCAGTCGAGCCAAGGCCAAACAGACTTTGGTGGATTGAATGCAATAATAAAGCGGAATGAGAAGATCCTGGGCAAGGAGTATGTAGTGGTTATCCAAAAAGCAGGAAAAAACATTTTCCTGAAGGAGTCTGAAGAATTCAAACTTAAAACACCCGGCCCCATTGCCAGTTCAAGCAAATGGCTCACCACTGCCATGGTCATGGTTTTGGTGGATGAAGGAAAAATCAGCCTCGACGATCCTGTTACAAAATACATCCCTGTATTTGCAAAATACATGAAGGGATACATCACCATCAGGCATTGTCTTTCCCATACAACAGGGCTGGATACAGAGCCAGCAGGCATCATGAAGATTGCACAAAAAACCAAATTTGCCAGCCTGGAAGAAGAGGTCAACAATTTCGCAACAAAAAAACTGATTGTAGACAATCCCGGTGAGGCATTTGCCTATGGTGGCATCGGTATCAATATTGCAGGCAGGGTGATAGAGGTAGTAACCAAGAAAACATTTGACCGCGTAATCACCGAAAAGCTGTTTCGCCCCATGGGCATGCGTACCGCCACCTTCTACAATGAGAATGGCAATGCACCCAATCCTTCCGGAGGTGCCGTCTGCTCTGCATTTGACTACCTCAACTTCATGCAAATGTTGCTCAACAAAGGGACATTTAACAACAAGCGCATCCTCAGTGAGAAAGCTGTCCAGGAGATGCTGACCATCCAATTCCCAGAACTGAAGGTGCGCTATACACCTGAGCTGGCAAAGGGTTTCAACTATGCATTGGGAAGTTGGGTACAGGAAAGGGATGAAGCAGAAAAGGGATTTGTATTTTCATGCCCAGGCATGTTGGGAACCTGGCCATGGATCGATACCAAAAGAAACTATGTTGGTATTGTATTTTCAAAAGAGTTGATCACTGGCCAGAAAAAAGAACTTTCGATTCAAATCAAAGAAGCTGCTGACACAGCGCTGGATCAATAAGAAACACTTCCATGATTTCACCCAAGGAAAGTGCCGACATCATCAAAAGCATTGCTGCAGCAATGGGATTTGATGATTGTGGCATTGCAAAAGCAATGCGCCTCGATGATGATGCACGCCGGTTGGAAAACTGGCTCAGCAAAGGGCTGCACGGGGAAATGAAGTACATGGAAAATCATTTTGAATTGAGGACGGACCCTACCAAACTGGTTCCAGGTGCACAATCCGTCATCACGTTGCTTTACAATTATTTTCCGGAGCAACAACAGGATGACGGTGTCCCCAAAATTGCAAAATATGCCTACGGGAAAGATTATCACCTGGTCATTCGCGAGAAACTGCATGCATTCCTTTTCAGGATCAGGGAAAGGCTTGGTCAGGTAGAAGGGCGTGGATTTGTTGACTCTGCACCAATACTGGAAAGAAGCTGGGCAATGCGGAGTGGATTGGGATGGATTGGAAAAAACGGAAACCTGATCAACAAGAAAAAAGGGTCTTTTTTCTTCCTGGCCACCCTGATTACAGACCTGGTTTTGGCCCCAGACCTTCCCTATCAACATGACTATTGTGGTACCTGTACCAAATGCATCGATGCTTGTCCCACAGAAGCCATTCTACCCAACAAGACATTGAATGCTTCCCAATGCATCTCCTACTTTACCATTGAATTGAAATCAGCCAACCTTCCGGAGGAATTGCAGCAAAAAGCAAATGACTGGGTGTTTGGCTGTGACATTTGTCAGGATGTTTGCCCCTGGAACAGGTTCAGCAAGCCCCATCAACACGCTGAATTGGAGCCACTGGATGAGGTCTTGGCTTTCTCCATCAACGACTGGCTATCGCTTGATAAAACATCCTTCAATCATTTGTTCAAAGACTCTCCCATCAAAAGGACCAAATGGGAAGGAATGCAAAGAAACCTCAGCTTGTTCAGTAAAAAATCGCTTTAATTGAGAGAGCAAAAACTTTCAAGATAGAACTACTCCCACTTGAACACTTTAATGGCAACTGCATAAACCACAATCCCCCAAATCAGCAGGTATTGTAACTGGGGCCAGCAATCATTCAAATGGGCCCCTTCAAAAGCAACATTGCGCATGGCCTGGTTGAGGTGTGTCAACGGAAGAATCTTGCAAAGAGGCTGAAGCCATGCAGGGAAATTTTCTACAGGAAAAAATGTGCCCGCCAGCAGAAACTGTGGAAGGGTAACCAGGTTGGCAAAAGGAGGAATCGTGCTTTCACTGCTGGCCAATCCACTCACGATGAAACCAAATCCCATGAATACAATCAACCCAATCAAACTCAATACCATCAACTCAATGAACGTAACCATTCCATTCACAAGGGTAAATTTGAAGGCAAAATGACCAATGGAAAGGATGACCACTGCCGTGATCATTTGAAACGCAATCCTTCCCAGTCCTTCTCCAAAAACGATATAGGTTCTTTTGATGGGTGTTGCAAAAAATCGTTTGAGCACAAGTGTTTGGCGAAGGCTAAAGAAAATGAATGCTACACCAAATACTCCGGCACTCAACAATGAAAAACCAAGCTGGCCAGGCAGAATGAAATCGATGGTCCGGTATTCCCTTCCTGGCAGGGTTTCCTTTTGCATGTAGGCATAGCTGGGTCTTTGTGGAAAATTGACAAGGTCAAGCTCCGCAATCGCTTGCTGAATAATGGATTGCAGCAAGCCAATCCTGTCTGCTGCAGCTGTTGACGTAGTGATCTCAACGGCATATTTCGGATAGGCGGCAGGATTGATTTCCCTGATCTTGATGATGGCGGTAATATGCCCTTTTTCCAATTCTTGCCGCGAAATCAGCAAGGGTTGTGAGATGACCTTGAGATTAGATTTTTCTAACAGCTTTGTGTACAATTCGTTTGCATTGGAAGAAGCAGGATCGAAAGTAACCCTGATAACAGGTGTTGTTGAACTGAGAAATCCAAATACAAGGATGAAGATGATAGGAAACAGAAAACTGAAAATCACCGCAGAGGGGCTTCTGAAAATTGACTTCAAACTTGCTTTAGCAATGGCCAGCATTGCTCTCCACTGGTTGTATTTCCCCCTAGGATTGTTCATGTGCACTGTTTCTCAGTTTTGGTAAAAATAACTCACTTGATGATAAACTCAAACGGAAGTTGGCTCTTGATTTCCCCTTTTTCTTCCTTCATGGCTTTGATGCGTTTGAAAAGCTGGTAATCTTCCATACCCAATTCTTTTTGCAGGGTTGTACTTGTCAGGTCGCTGCTGCCCTTATCCATAAAATATTCCAATATGGATTTAGGCTCCGGGTATTTTCTGACCTTGAATTCTTTCATGCCCGCCATTTTTGCAGCCTCTGCAATGGCCTCTTCCAGCCCACCTATTTTGTCTGCCAACCCAAGTTGTATGGCCCTTTTGCCTGTCCAAACCCTGCCCTGGGCGATGCTGTCAATGTAGTTGATGTCCTTTTTGCGGCCTTCTGCAACCCTGGTTTTGAAATCGAGGTAAATCTGGTCTACCTGACCTTGAATAAATTTCTTTTCATTTTCTGTCATGGGCCTTGTAACCGAGGGCATGTCTGCATATTCTCCTGTTTTTACCCGGTCAAAACTGATACCCAGCTTGTTGTTCATGAAACTTGAAAAATCTGGCACAATGGAAAAAACACCGATAGAGCCAGTAATGGTATTGGGCTGAACCATTATTTTATCGGCATTACAAGCAATATAATACCCCCCGCTCGCAGCAACATCACCCATGGAAACAACTATTTTTTTGCCTTCTTTGCGGATGAGTTCCAGCTCCCTCCAGATGATCTCACTGGCCAGGCTGCTGCCTCCTGGAGAATTTACCCGCAGCACGATGGCCTTCACAGACTTGTCTAAGCGCAGCTTTCGCAGCAAAGCGAGGTATTCATCAGAACCGATCTGATCTGGCGATCCCTTTCCGTACACAATTTCTCCCTCTGCCAACACCAGTGCAATCTTGTCTTTGGAATAGGCTCCTGCAACATTGACTGCTTTTGAATATTTCGCAAGGCTGATAAAATTGATCTTGTCTGTTTTTCCAATTTTTAACCGTTGCCGGATTTCATCCCTCACCTGATCATCATATTTCAATCCATCCAATAACCCTGCAGCAACTGCTTTCTCAGGCTTATCCAGTGTAAATCGATTGGCATAGGATTTAAGGGAATCAATGCTCTTATTTCTTGATGATGCAACATCATCAATCATCTCATCATAAATATCATTCAACCAGACACTGGTTTGTTCTTTATTGGCATCAGACATGGAAGTTGTCCGGAATGGTTCAGTTGCACTCTTGAATTTTCCTGCATAAAAAATCTGCGGTTTGATTTCCAGTTTGTCAATCAGGTTTTTGAAGAATGTATATTCCACAGACATGCCCTGCCATTCAAACATACCCTTGGGATGGCAATAGACCTTGTTGGCCGCACTGGCAACATAGTATGCTTTTTGTGAAATATAATCGCCATAGCCAATGATGAACTTGCCAGTATTTTTGAATGCCATCAATGCGTTGCGCAATTCTGAAGAACTTGCAAATCCATTGGCATTGTCCTTGGATAAAAGATATACACCACGAATGGATGAATCCTTTGAGGCTTTTTCAATCAACTTGATCGCAGTGTTCAAATCCGGTTGAAGATCATCGCCTGTGATTTCTGCAATGGGATCTTCCATGGTTCTATCGTTGTAGCCTTTTGAAAGATCAATCACCAAAACTGATTTTCCTTCAACCGATACTTTTTCGGATGCAAGAAAAGCCCCTGCAATTCCAAAGAACAACAAAAAGATGAGGCCAAAGAAAATGATCATTGCCAGCAAGGATGCAAAAAAACTTTTGAAAAAACTTTTCATTGCAAATGGGTTTAGAAGGCGAAATTAAAGAACTTTACCCGCCGAAGCGGGATCTATTTATGAAAGAAGTGTATTTATTGATAGGTGGTAATATAGGAGACCGTTTCTTCTTTTTAGGGGAAGCCCAAAGGCTGATTTCCCAGCAATGTGGCCCCATTTCAAGATGCTCTGCTGTATATGAAACTGCAGCCTGGGGTAAAGAAGACCAGCCGGCTTTCCTTAACCAGGTCTTGGTTATCCATACCGCAATGGGGCCAACAGCGCTCATGGCTGCTATTTTGGAGATTGAACAACAAATGGGAAGATTGCGCAGGGAAAGGAATGGGGAGAGGAATATTGATATTGATATCCTTTATTATGAAAATGAAGTGGTTGAACTGCCAGACCTGACAATTCCCCATCCCAGAATTTACATGCGAAAATTCGCCCTGATTCCCTTGCTGGAGTTGAACGCAACAAAAATAGACCCTGTGCACAACAAAACCATCCAGGCACTTCTCGAGGCATGCCCAGACAGTCTTGAAGTAAGACAATTATCAAGGGATGTGCAAAACATTGCGCGTTGATTTGTGGAGGCTTGCCTAAGTTTGAACCAATGAAGTATACATTCATCACCATTGAAGGAAATATTGGGGCCGGGAAAACAACCCTGGCCAACCTGCTGGCAGAGCGTTTGAACGCCAGGCTCATCCTTGAAGAGTTCGCAGACAATCCTTTTCTGGCCAAGTTCTATGACAATCCTGCTCAATATGCATTTTCTGTTGAGCTCTTCTTCATGGCAGAACGATACAAACAACAAAAAGACCTGGTCGGCCAACAAGACATGTTCAGGACCCTGACCATATCCGATTACCTTTTTACCAAATGCCTGCTGTTTGCCAAAGTAAACCTGCCGGACGACGAATTCAGGCTCTACCAGAGGTTGTTTGACATCATGCACCATCAGATGATACAACCCGAGCTGCTCATCTACCTGCATTCACCCGTGAGCAAATTGCAGGAAAACATCAAAAAAAGGAACCGCCCTTATGAGCAGAATATCCAAAACGATTATCTCTACAATATTCAGCAAACCTATACCCATTATATCAAACAGCACAACATGAAAACGCTGTTTGTTGACACCAGCAACGCAGATTTCACCGGCAATCCCCAACACCTTGATGCCATCTTGCAAGCGCTTGAAAAAGAATACGAGGATGGGCAACATTTTATTTCCCTTCCCTGATCAAGGTCAGCGACAATAACCGAAATTTGCAGGGATGTTCAAATTTGTGAAACACCATAGTTTTGGGGCCCTTCGCTATCCGGAATTCAGGAGTTATATCCTGGCCAGATTTTTCTTTATCATGGTATTGACCATGCAGGCCACCCTGATCAGCTGGAAAGTTTTCGAAATGACCAAAGATCCGTTCAGCATCGGGTTGATAGGATTGGTTGAGTTTGTTCCAGCTGTCATCATGGCCATCTACTCGGGGTATATCATCGACAGGACTGACAAGAAAAAACTGCTTCATTTGAGCATAGCTGGCAACCTCCTCCTGACCATCCTGTTTACCTATATTACCAGTGAACATGCGTCAATGCGGTTCAGCCAAACTACCATCCTGGTCAACATCTACCTGATTGCTTTTTGCACAGGTATTGCCAGGGCATTCAGCGGCCCCACCTCATTTGCACTGGTGAGCAGCCTGGTTCCCCAAAAAGAACTCCCAAACGCCATCAGCTGGCACAGCAGTTCATGGCAAATTGCAGGCGTAGGTGGGCCAGCAATTGGGGGAATCCTTTACGGATCAATGGGAATCACCTTCACCTTTTCACTGATGGTGCTACTGCTGTCACTCTCCATCGCAATCCTATTTTTCATTGGGCCGAAACCACCCACGTTCACCATAGCCCGTGAACCCATGCTGAAAAGCATTCAGGAAGGATTTCGGTTTGTCTGGAATGCAAAAGAAATACTGGGTGTATTGAGCCTCGACCTGTTTGCCGTCTTTTTTGGAGGCGCCACCGCCCTGCTACCTTATTTTTCTGAAATCATCCTGAAAACTGGTGCTGAAGGGCTAGGTATTCTTCGTTCAGCACCAGGCATAGGTGCGATCGCAATGATGTTATTTGTCAACTTTGTACCGATGCGCAAAGACCAGGGCAAGATCATGCTGCTTTGTGTAGCCGGTTTTGGCATGACCATGGTCATCTTTGGGCTTTCCACAGTTTTTTGGATATCCTTCGCAGCTTTGTTCCTCTCCGGATTGTTGGATGGCATCAGCATGATTGTGCGTTCTACCATTCTCCAAACCAGGACACCTGAAGAAATGAAGGGAAGGGTTTCTGCACTGAACAGCATCTTCATCATCTCCTCCAACGAGTTAGGGGCTTTTGAAAGTGGATTTGCCTCTAGGCTGATGGGAGTGATTCCATCGGTGGTCTTTGGCGGCATGATGACCATCAGCATTGTGGTCTATACCTGGTTCAAGAATCCAGCCATCAGAAAAATCAATTACTAGGTCTATTTTACCTCTTGCATCAGGCGTTCCATCACAACATAAGCAGCCGGGCAAAATGATGTATTCTTCAGTGTAAGGGACTGTCTTTTGAGAAATACATCCTCATCTGTATATGGAAATCTTCTGCAATCAGAAGGCCTGTCCTCATAAATAGCGCAATGGTTGTCTGCACCAAGAAATGGGCAGGGCTTGGTTTTCAGCACATAGTCTCCATCTGTATCAATGTCAAGATAAGTATCGATAAAAACACTTTCCCGCAAACCCAGCACCTTGCTGATTCTTTTGATGTCCGGGGTTTTGAAACGGGGGGAGTAGTTTTTGCAGCAATTGGCGCAGGTCAGGCAATCTACCTGCTCAAAGGCCTCCTCATGCAATGCGGGAAGCACCTTCAATGCCTGGTTTTTGTTTACCCTTTGCAGGTAGGCCTTGTAGGCTTTTGCATGTGCCAACGATTGCTTTTCCCAATTGATCAATAATCCATCCGCCATACACCAAAATTAAAGCCTAAACCAACGCCAAACTACTGTTTCACCATTTAATCCACATTCTGGTTTTTTAGTCTACAAAGTATTCAATTACTGCCTGCTTCTGATTAAATTTGCACCCTGACAATTTGCGGCATTTCAATTTGCATTTCTAACGAATAAAGACCCATCCATGAATCTTTTGACGCAGCAGGAAAACGAATTCAGCAGCAGGCATATCGGCCCTTCAGCCATCGAGGAAAAGGAAATGCTCAGTACCATTGGTGAGCCCAGTCTTGCCGCATTGGTGGAAAAAACAGTTCCACCCAATATCGTCAACCACAATGCACTCCAAGTTCCACCAGCCATGAGCGAAGCTGCTTACCTTGAGCATATTCGCGCCATTGGAGAAACCAATATTGTAGCCAAGAATTTCATTGGCCAGGGATACTATGGAACCCATACACCCAGCGTCATCCTCAGGAATATTTTTGAAAACCCAGGTTGGTACACCCAATACACCCCCTACCAGGCAGAGATTGCACAAGGAAGACTGGAAAGCCTTTTGAACTACCAAACCATGGTCAGTGAATTGACAGGTTTACCCATCGCCAATGCCTCTTTGCTGGATGAATCAACGGCAGCAGCCGAGGCCATGACCATGTTTTTTAATGCGCTGAACAAGCAGGATAACATCGAACGTCCAAGGTTCTTTGTAGACCAGAACTGCTTCCCACAGACACTTGACCTGCTGATCACAAGATCGTTACCGATTGGTATTGAAATAGTTACAGGAGACTTCTCAAGTGTCTCTTTAGACAATTCGTATTTCGGCGCCCTGGTTCAATACCCCAACAATATTGGAGAGTTAAAGGATTACAAAGGCTTTATTGATCATGTTCACAGTATTGGAGGATATGTTGTGATGACAACCGACCTGTTGGCCCTCACGCTGATCACCCCTCCTGGTGAACTTGGCGCGGATGCCGCCTGTGGTTCAGCGCAGCGATTTGGTGTTCCTTTGGGATATGGTGGCCCACATGCTGCTTTCTTTTCCACAAAAGATGAATTCAAACGCAGCATTCCGGGAAGAATTATCGGCATCAGCATAGATGCTGACGGAAACAGGGCCCTGCGCATGGCCCTCCAAACCCGTGAACAACACATCAAAAGAGAGAAAGCCACTTCCAATATTTGTACAGCCCAGGCACTATTGGCCAACATGGCCGCCATGTATGCCGTTTACCATGGAGCGGAAGGACTCAAAAACATTGCCACCAGAACGAGCATGTTTGCCCATGCCGCCGCTACTGCACTGCAAAATATCGGCTATACACTGGCCTCATCAACTTATTTCGACACCATTGCCATCGTCACCAACAATGCAAAGGAAATTGTAGCAACTGCTGCCGAAAACAACATCAACCTAAGGCTGATCAGCCCCACCTTGGTGGGCATCAGCTTTGATGAAACTAGCAATACCAGTAATGTAACCGCATTGCTCTCCTGCTTTGATCAGGATGGAAAGGATGATTTGAACTTTGCTGCATCAGCAGGCCTTTCCAACATACCCGATAGCCTGAAACGCAGCTCACCTTATTTACAACATCCTGTTTTCAATACCTATCAGAGTGAAAGCAAGATGATGAGGTATATAAAGTCATTGGAAAACAAGGACTTATCGCTAAATACCTCCATGATTTCTTTAGGAAGCTGCACCATGAAACTAAACGCTGCTTCAGAGATGATGCCATTGAGCTGGGCCTGTTGGGGACAAATTCATCCTTTTGCTCCAGCTGCCCAGACCAAGGGATACCAGTTCGTATTAGATGAGCTTTCGCAATACCTCTGTGAGGTGACCGGTTTTGATGCCTGTAGCCTTCAGCCCAACAGCGGGGCTCAGGGAGAATATGCAGGCCTCCTGGCCATCAGGGGATACCACCTCTCTCGCGGAGACCACCATCGCAACGTGATGCTGATTCCCATTTCCGCACATGGTACCAATCCTGCATCG
Source organism: Chitinophagaceae bacterium (assembly GCA_947463105.1). Classification (GTDB taxonomy): domain Bacteria; phylum Bacteroidota; class Bacteroidia; order Chitinophagales; family Chitinophagaceae; genus Pollutibacter. The sequence continues at coordinate 10,141 of CANHSD010000003.1, read as the reverse complement.
GCTGTGATGGCTGGCATGAAAGTGGTTGTGGTAAAAGCCCTTGAAAATGGTTACATTGATGTTGAAGACCTCACCGAAAAAGCCATCCAACACAGCGAAAACCTCGCGGGAATCATGATCACCTATCCCAGCACCTATGGTGTATACGAGGAGACAGTGAAAGACATCACGGCCATCATCCACAGCCATGGAGGCCAGGTGTACATGGACGGAGCCAACATGAATGCCCAGGTTGGGCTCACTGCTCCAGGGTTGATTGGCGCGGATGTTTGTCACCTGAACCTGCACAAAACCTTTGCCATTCCTCACGGCGGTGGCGGACCCGGCATGGGACCCATTTGTGTGAAAGCCCATTTGGCGCCATTCTTGCCCGGACATACCCAAACTTCAGGAACCGATTTGGACCTTACCAAAGGAAATACTGCCGTCAGTGGCGCACCATTTGGAAGCGCCAGCATTTTGCTGATCAGTTACGGCTACATCAGGATGCTTGGCGGCAATGGCCTGAAAGCCTCTACCGAATATGCCATCCTCAATGCCAATTACATGAAGTCAAGGCTTACAGGACATTATGACGTCTTGTATTTGGGCAAAAACGGTACCTGCGCACATGAATTCATTGTAGACCTCAGGCCTTTCAAGAAATCTGCTGATATTGAAGCAGAGGACCTGGCAAAACGATTGATGGATTATGGATTTCATGCCCCAACCCTTAGTTTCCCTGTACCCGGTACTGTAATGATAGAGCCAACAGAGAGTGAGGACAAAGGTGAGCTGGACAGGTTCTGTGATGCAATGATTGCCATCAGGAATGAGATTCGCGAAGTTGAAGAGGGCAAGGCCGACAAAAAAGACAATGTTTTGAAAAGGGCACCCCATACCATGGCGAATATCTGCGGAGATGCATGGGATCGGCCCTATTCAAGGGAAAAGGCAGCCTTCCCCGAAGACAGGATCAGGAGCAACAAGTTCTGGCCCAGCATTGCAAGGGTAAACAATACTTATGGGGACAGGAACCTGGTCTGTACCTGTGAGCCTGTCAGCAGCTATGCCGAATAGCCAGCCATACTGATATTTTTTTAGATTTTTTTCTGCATTTTATTCATAAAATGGGTGATTTGTAGTAAATTCAAACGACAGCTTGCCCCTACATTAGATTTTATTTACCCAAAAGATCTATCTAATAGATTTTATCAAAAAACTCCTTTCTTATGGCAAGAAATCGGGGATTATACCGTCCTGAATTTGAAAGAGATGCATGTGGTATTGGCTTTGTTGCCAACATCAAAGGAAACAAAAATCACCAGGTTGTTTCTGATGCCCTGACCATTCTTGAAAACATGGAACACAGGGGTGCCTGTGGATGTGAAAACAATACCGGAGACGGTGCAGGCATACTGATTCAAACTCCCCATGCCTTCTTTTTTGATGAATGCCTCAAAATGGGTATTCATCTTCCTGCTTTTGGTCGTTATGGGGTTGGATCCGTTTTCTTTCCAAGAGAAATCAGGCTCAGAGAAGAATGCAGAGACATCTTTAGCAGAACCGCAGAAGAGCTTGGCCTTGAGGTACTTGCATGGAGAAAAGTTCCCGTTAATCCAGAAGACATCGGCTTTACTGCTCGCTCTGTTGAACCTGAAATAGAACAGGTTTTCGTTGCCTGCCCTGACCACATTACCGACCCAATGGCCTTCGAAAGAAAGCTTTTTGTGTTGAGAAACTACTCAAGCCACCTGATCAACAACAGCGTCAAGAAAGATCCCATTGGATTTTATATTGCATCTCTCTCCTACAAGGTGATTGTATACAAAGGACAACTCACCAGCAAACAGGTAAGAACTTATTACCCAGACCTCAACAACAAGAAGGTTGTCAGTGCGCTAGGACTGGTCCATTCCCGGTTTGCCACCAATACCTTCCCCTCCTGGAAACTGGCCCAGCCTTTCCGCTTTATCGCCCACAACGGAGAGATCAATACCCTCCAAGGCAACCTGAATTGGATTAAAACAAATGAGAAAGGCTATACATCACCCTATTTCTCCAAGGAGGAAATGGACATGTTGCTGCCTTTGATTTCTGGCAGCCAGAGCGACTCCGCCAGCCTCGACAACATGATGGAACTGCTCACCATGACCGGCAGGTCGCTGCCCCATGTGATGATGATGCTGATCCCTGAAGCCTGGGATGGCAACGAAAGCATGGATCCCGAAAAGAAAGCCTTCTATGAGTTTCATGCCTCAATCATGGAACCTTGGGACGGACCAGCGTCCATTTCCTTTACAGATGGAAGGATAATTGGTGCCACCCTGGACAGGAACGGATTAAGGCCCTCTCGGTATTGTGTCACTTCAGACGACAGGGTCATCATGGCCTCTGAAACAGGTGCACTTCCGGTAGACCCCGCGCTGATCATTGAAAACGGAAGGCTACAGCCTGGGAAAATGTTCATTGTTGACATTGAAGAAGGCCGCATCATCAGCGATGATGAAGTCAAAAAAAGCATCTGCAGCCAAAAGCCTTACGGCGATTGGCTCAATAAATACAAAATCAGGCTCAATGAATTGCCTGAACCAAGGGTCATGTTCACCCACCTGGAACATGAGCAGGTGTTCAAATACCAAAAAGCCTTTGGTTACAGCTCAGAAGAGCTGGACAACATCATTGCCCCCATGGCCCTGGATGGGAAAGAACCTATTGGCTCAATGGGTACAGATGTGCCGCTTGCCATTTTGAGTGACCAGCCCCAACACCTGAGCAGCTATTTCAAACAGCTATTTGCACAGGTTACCAATCCACCCATTGATCCAATCCGGGAAAGACTGGTCATGTCATTGGCTTCATTTGTGGGTAACAATGGAAACATGCTGATCGAGGATCCCTTGAGCTGTCATACTGTCGCCCTAAAGCATCCTGTACTGACCAACAAGGACCTGGAAAAAATCAGAAGTATTGATACGGGCATCTTCCAGGCCAAGACCCTGCAATGCTATTTCAGGGCAGATGGAACACCTGGAACCCTGAAAAAAGCCCTGGACAGGATCTGTCGCTATGCGGTGGATGCAGTTGAGGATGGGTTTGAGGTACTGGTCCTGCAAGACAGGGCCATCGACTCAGACCATGCCCCAATCCCCTCCCTGCTTTCAACTGCTGCCATCCATCACCACCTGATCAGAAAAGGATACAGGGGCAAGGTAGGCATCATTGTTGAAGCTGGTGATGTTTGGGAAGTGCACCATTTTGCCTGCCTGATTGGTTTTGGCGCTACCGCCATCAATCCCTACCTGGCACTGTCTTCCATCCGTGACATGCGTTTGCATGGCAAGATTGACACAGACCTTGACCCGGAACTGCTCAAGAAAAATTACATAAAAGCAGTAAATGATGGCTTGTTGAAGGTATTCTCCAAAATGGGCATCTCCACCCTACAATCCTATCAAGGAGCCCAAATATTTGAAATCATTGGCCTCAACAAGGAAGTGGTAGACAAATGCTTTACAGGTGCAGTCTCCCGCATAGAAGGCATGGGCCTCGATGAGATTGCCAGGGAAGCCTTGGTAAAGCACTCCCTTGCCTTCAGTAAAAAAAGCATTCCGGTAGACCGGCTCCCGGTTGGTGGAGTTTATCAATGGAAAAGAAAAGGGGAATTCCATCTTTTCAATCCACAGACCATCCACCTGCTTCAACACTCAACCCGCATCGGAGACTATTCCATTTTCAAAAAATATTCAAAGCTTGTCAACGACCAAAGCGAGAAAGCTTGCACGCTCAGGAGTCTTTTTGAGTTCAATCCCCGCAGGCCTTCCATTTCCATTGACGAGGTTGAGCCGGCAGAGAACCTCTACAAAAGATTTGCCACAGGAGCCATGTCTTTCGGTTCCATCTCTTGGGAAGCCCACACCACACTGGCCATTGCCATGAACAGGCTGGGAGGAAAAAGCAATACCGGTGAAGGTGGTGAAGACGAGATCCGTTACCAGCCTATGGCCAATGGGGATTCCATGCGCTCTTCGATCAAGCAGGTGGCCTCTGCCAGGTTTGGTGTAACCAGCCAGTACCTGACTGAAGCAGATGAGTTGCAGATCAAGATGGCACAGGGAGCCAAACCCGGAGAAGGTGGACAGCTGCCCGGCCATAAGGTAGATGACTGGATTGGAAGAGTAAGGCATTCAACACCTGGCGTAGGATTGATTTCTCCACCGCCACACCATGATATTTATTCAATTGAAGATTTGGCCCAGCTGATCTTTGATTTGAAAAATGCCAACAGAAAGGCCAGGATCAGCGTAAAGCTGGTATCCAAAGCCGGGGTTGGAACCATAGCCGCAGGCGTTGCCAAAGCCAAGGCTGATGTAGTACTGATCTCTGGCAATGATGGTGGAACAGGCGCTTCTCCAGTGAGCTCCATCCGTCATGCAGGATTGCCTTGGGAACTTGGATTGGCCGAAGCCCACCAGACACTTGTCAAAAACAAGTTGCGCAGCAGGGTTACAGTTCAAGCGGACGGACAATTGAAAACAGGAAGAGATATCGCCATTGCCACACTTTTGGGTGCGGAAGAATGGGGCGTTGCCACTGCCGCACTTGTAGTGGAGGGTTGTATCATGATGCGCAAGTGTCATCTCAATACCTGCCCCGTTGGTGTTGCTACACAGGATCCTGAACTCAGAAAAAGATTCAATGGTGCAGCAGAATATGTTGTCAACTTCATTCAATTCCTCACCAGGGAACTGAGGGAAATCATGGCAGAGCTGGGGTATAGAACGATTGAGGAAATGGTTGGGCAATCTGATGTATTGAAAGCAAGAGAAGACATCAACCATTGGAAATACAGCAATCTCGACCTATCCCCCATCCTTTATAAGGAACCGGCCGATGCATTTACCGGCTTGTACAAACAAGAAGAACAAGACCATGGCATTGCCGGAGTGCTGGACTGGAAATTGATTAAGGAGGCAGCCCTTGCATTGGAAAAACAAGAAAAGGTGCTGATCAGCTCACCGATAAAGAATACGGACAGAACCACCGGAACCATGCTCAGCAATGAGATTACCAAAAAATATGGTGCCGCAGGTTTACCTGAAGATACCGTTCACCTGAAATTCAAAGGAACTGCCGGACAGAGTTTTGGTGCGTTCAATACCTGTGGTGTGACACTGGAACTGGAAGGAGATGCCAATGACTATTTCGGAAAAGGATTGAGTGGTGCCAAGATGATTGCTTATCCCCACAAGGAGTCAGGATTCGTGGCCGAAGAGAATATTGTTATTGGGAATGTGGCATTTTATGGAGCCACCTCAGGCAAGGCCTTTATCCGTGGTAAGGCAGGAGAACGTTTTGCAGTAAGGAATTCAGGCGCTACAGCCGTTGTGGAAGGTCTTGGCGATCATGGCTGCGAGTACATGACAGGAGGAACTGTTGTTGTGCTGGGAAGTACTGGAAGAAATTTTGCTGCAGGCATGAGTGGCGGTATCGCATATGTGTACGATATACTTGGTCAATTCAGTGAAAACTGCAACATGGAAATGGTAGACCTGGATCCGATTGGTGATGATGACATGGAAACATTGAAATCATTGCTCAGCGAGCATTTAACCACAACCGGAAGCACGGTCGCTAAATTCCTTTTGAGCGATCTGGACAATCAAAAAAACCAATTCATCAAAGTATATCCGCGCGACTACAAGAAAGTGATGGAAATGAAGAAAGCCGGAAAAACTGCAATCATTAAATAACCTCATCAATGGGAAAGCCTACAGGATTTTTGGAATATACCAGGGTCAGCCCCTCCAAAACAGCTGCTTCAGAGAGGATTCAGCACTACAATGAATTTGTAAAACCTTTCGAGCCACAGGAACTCAACAAACAAGCAGCGCGATGCATGAACTGCGGCGTCCCCTTCTGCCATAGCGGATGCCCCCTGGGAAATATCATACCAGAGTTCAACGATGCCGTGTACAGGGAAAGCTGGCATGAGGCATACGAAATACTCAGCTCCACCAACAACTTCCCTGAATTTACAGGAAGGATATGTCCTGCCCCCTGTGAAAGTTCCTGTGTACTGGGCATCAACCAGCCACCAGTGAGCATTGAAGAGATTGAGAAACATATCATTGAAATTGCTTTTGATAAAGGATATGTAAAGCCCAGGATACCAGTACTGCGTACAGGTAAAAAAATTGCAGTGATAGGCAGTGGCCCTGCTGGCCTTGCCGCAGCAGCACAATTGAATCAGGCAGGCCATCATGTAACGGTGTTTGAACGCGATGAGAAACCTGGAGGACTGCTTCGCTATGGTATTCCAGATTTTAAACTGGAAAAAAACATCATCGACAGGAGGATTACCTTGATGGAGGAAGAGGGTATTGTTTTTAAGTGCAATGCCAATGTAGGTGTTAACGTTAGCATCAATGATCTGACAAGAGACTACAATGCCATCGTACTGGCAGGAGGCTCGACCATCCCCAGAGACCTTCCCATTCCTGGAAGGGAATTGAATGGCGTGCATTATGCCATGCATTTCCTCAAACAACAAAACAAGCTGGTAGCTGGTAGTGATCCGCTCGCCAAAATACATATTGAAAGCAACGTACTGGATCATCTCCTGTCTGCAAAAGACAAACATGTGGTGGTGATTGGCGGCGGAGATACAGGAAGCGATTGTGTTGGAACTTCCAACAGGCAGGGTGCAGCCAGCATCACACAGTTCGAACTGATGCCCAAACCCACTGAAAGCAGGACCAGCTTTATGCCATGGCCAACCTACCCCATGGTACTGAAAACAACTACCTCGCATGAGGAAGGGTGTGAAAGACAGTGGGCTGTTGCCACCAAAGAGTTCATTGGTGATGAAAATGGTAACCTGAAAGCCCTTAAAACAGTTGAATTGGAATGGAAGTCGGAAGATGGAAGACCCAGCAAGTTTACCGAGCGGGCTGGTTCTGAAAAAATCATTCCCTGCGAACTGGTATTGCTGGCAATGGGATTTGTAGCACCTCAAAAGGACGGCATGCTTGACACCCTGGACATTGAACTGGATGACAGGGGCAATGTAAGGGCTACGGAGAAAGCATTCAAAACGAACATCGGAAAGATTTTCGCCTGCGGCGACATGAGGCGAGGGCAATCATTGGTTGTTTGGGCCATCAGCGAAGGACGAGAATGTGCCAGAAAAGTAGATGAGTTCCTGATGGGAGTATCCTATTTGGAATCAAAAGACAGCAGCTTGCTCGCTTAAATTAACATTATATTTTTTTATCATACAGGCCAGTCATTGACTGGCCTGTATTTTTCAACAACTTATATATTATAATTATTTATATGTATAAATTTATAATTTTTACTTTTCCACATATAATTCTATTTTTTTTATTAATTAATTGATTATCAATGTTATTTATTTATTTTAATAACATATTACATTTATTTATATGTATTATATTTTTCATATTTAATGAAGTATTTATATATTTGAGATCATAAATGATTTAATAACCAAAATTATTCAACAATGAATTCAAAATCACTGAGAGACAAACTTCCATTTCTGGTGCTGGCCATCATTGCCATTGCCGCAATTTTCGTTCCAGTATTGCCCAACTTTGAGGACAAAGAAGGGGTTTATAATGGAGCAGACATTACTTGGATTTTGGTTGCAACGGCATTGGTTTTTTTGATGACCCCAGGTTTGGCTTTTTTCTATGGTGGAATGGTTCACAGAAAAAATGTGATTTCTACCATGATCAAAAGCATTGCAGCTGCCGGAGTTGTCACAGTAATTTGGATAACCTTCGGTTACAGCCTTTGTTTTGGTGATTCATTGGGCGGTTTCATTGGAAGCCCAATGACCAACTTCTTTTTCAAGGATGTTGCTAACGCAGCACCATGGTCTCTGGCACCCAGCATCCCTAAATCATTATTCGCACTGTTTCAGCTGATGTTTGCCATCATAACCCCAGGCTTGGTGGTTGGAGCGTTGGCTGAGCGCGTAAAGTTCACCTCATATATTCTCTTCATCATTTTGTTCAGCATACTTGTCTATGCTCCCCTCGCCCATTGGAGCTGGCATCCTGATGGATTCCTGTTCAAAATGGGTGCCCTCGATTTTGCAGGCGGTACTGTGGTTCATATTTCTGCAGGTTGTGCAGCATTGGCTGGAGCCCTTGTACTCAAGCGCAGGAAAGCACATTTGGAAGGTGTTGAAATTCCGCCAGCCAATGTTCCCTATGTATTGATTGGAACCGGATTGCTATGGTTTGGATGGTTTGGCTTCAATGCGGGATCTGCCTTAGGGGCCAATGGCTTGGCTGTATCTGCCTTTGCAACCACCAATACTGCTGCCGCTGCTGCTGGTCTTTCCTGGATGTTCTTTGATGTGATGAAAGGCAAAAAACCATCCGTAATGGGTTTCTGTATTGGTGCGGTTGTAGGTCTGGTGGCCATTACACCTGGCGCAGGTTTCGTAGGCATCCCACAGAGTATTTTTATTGGCGTGATTGCGGCAATCATTTCCAACATTGCTGTTCACTACAAACAGAAATCAAGTCTTGATGACACACTGGATGTATTCCCTTGCCACGGACTGGGTGGTATCGTTGGAATGATCCTTACTGGCGTATTTGCAACAAAAGCAATAAACGGTGCTGGAAACGATGGACTGTTTTATGGTAACGCAGAATTCTTCTTCACCCAATTGAAAGCCATGGGCATCTCAGTTGTATATTCTTTTGTTGTCTCCTTTATCATCTTCAAGTTCATCAACATGATCCAACCGCTCAGGGTTTCTGAAGAGGAAGAAGAAATGGGATTGGATGCATCACAACATGATGAGAAATACGGTAGAAATCCTCAGAAAAGTTAATCATCAAAAACAAACAAGGGTACAGCGCAAGGCGGTGTTGGACTAGAACATTCGCCTCTGCCATACCCTCTTTTTAGAACTAAAAACCACAACAATGTTACGAAAACTTTATGTAATGGGTGCCGTTATGGCCCTTAGCTTCAATGCAATTGGACAAACAGACTCAGCTGCATCAAAGAAATCCAATTTCAGTTTTAGCGGATCGGTAGATGGATATTTCAGGACTGACTTTGCGAAAGAAGCAGGCAATAACAGGACAAGCTTTACCAACAGCACCGGCAAACTTGCGCTGGGCATGGTTTCAGCCAAACTGGATTATACTGGCAAGAAATTCTCCTTTACAGCAGACCTTGGAATCGGGAAAAGGGCAAAAGAATTCGCTTACAATGACAAGGGTATTCTGACCAGCGTAAAGCAGCTCTATGTTGCATATGCAGCTACAGACTGGTTGAAATTGACTGCAGGATCATGGGCTACACACGTAGGATATGAACTGGTTGATCCCTTTGGAAACAGAAACTACAGCATGTCTTACATGTTTTCTTACGGACCATTCCTTCATACGGGAGCAAAAGCTGATCTCACTTTCGGAGGTACTGGCTTGATGATTGGTGTTGCCAGTCCCACAGACTACCGCAATGCCCCAGATCCCAACAAAAAGGCCTTGCTGTTTCAATTCAGCCAGGCCATCACTGATGATGTGAAAGTATACCTCAACTATGTTGGTGCTCAAAGGCCATCAGACTCTGCCAAAACAAGTCAGTTTGACATGGTAATGACAGCCAAACTCAGCGACAAGTTCAACATTGGCGTCAATGGTACAGTTTGCAACATCAAAACACAGACACGCAATACATATGGAGATGCGGCTTCCTGGTCAGGGATTGCGACCTATCTCAATTTTGATCCCATCGAAAAATTTGGCATCACCCTGAGGTCTGAAATGTTCAATGATAAAAACCAATTGGCTGCACTTGGCGCCGCTAAATCAGGTGCGAGCATATTTGCCAACACTATTTCTGGCAATATCAAATTGGGAGGCTTGACCATTGTTCCTGAGTTGCGTCTTGAGTCTGCAGGAGAAAATGTTTTCTTCTCCAAATCAGGTACTGCTACGGGCTCAGCAACGAGCTTTCTGTTGGCCGCCTATTATAAATTCTAGTCTATAGTTTTGGGTCATAAATACTACGGAGGCGGCTTTCCAGTCGCCTCCTTTTTTTATTTCTTCCTGAAAAAAATCCTTACAGGAACTCCCTTGAAATTGAATTTTTCCCTCAGTTTATT
>CANHSD010000002.1 GCA_947463105.1 Chitinophagaceae bacterium | reverse complement strand
GCATGGAATGCTGGTGGATTCTGTGAAATATTGGGCAACAATTACAATTGCGCATACAGGTACAACATAAGCGTAAATGACGGCTTTCGCATTAAAGGTGAAAATGGTGCATTTCAGGAAGGCAAAATATTTTGGTTGAGTGGCTATCAGGGTGATCAAAAACCACGGAAAGGACCTGTAAATAGTTACTTCTATAACAATACCATTTATGTGGATACAAGCATTACAGCAAGAATTGCAATTGATGGAACATCGACAGGTATTATGATTGCAAATAATATCTTTTGCATCATGGGTACATCCAAAATGGTACTCGGCGATCAGAATAAAACTGATAAAGCAGGCACAAGCTTGGATGGCCCAGTGTTTTTCAAAAATAACCTTTGGTATTCAAATGTTGCATGGCCGACAGATGCTGTGATTAAAGACTCCAACCCGAAAATGGGGAATCCTTTTTTCAAAAATCCTGGCGGACTGCGCATTCAAGATTATATACCTGGGAATATTGATTTCATAAAAGAAAAGGGCATAAAAATTGAACCACTTCCCGGTGATTTTCTTGGCTTGCTTCAGGGTATGAATCCTGGGATAGACATCCTTGGAAAACGAATTGGAGACAAATCGCATATTGGTGCCATAGCGCCTGATTAAAACAAAATGCATGGTTCCTTACTTGGCCACTTCAATTTTCACTTTCTTGTTTTTGATTCTTTCTTCTTTGATCAATTGGAGTGTAGGACCTGCCTTTGATTTACGGATGGCTACAAAAGAAAAGAAATCCTTCACTTCTATCAACCCGATTTCTTCCTTTTTCAACCTACCCTTGTTGGTAAGAAAGCCAACAATATCAATCTTGTTGACCTTGTCTTTTTTGCCAACACTGATATAAAATGTTGTCCAATCAGGCTTTGCGGGCAATCCAGCATCAGCATTCAATTCAATTTCAATTGGTGCCGGATCGATATAACCAGGGACTGTTTCCTGCGGCGCAAGCAATAAAATAGCCGTTCCACTGGCTTCCATCCGGGCCGTTCGGCCGTTGCGGTGGATGAATGATTCCTGGGTAGTGGGAAGTTGATAATGGATAATGTAGCGGATGTTAGGGATATCCAATCCTCGAGCAGCCAGGTCTGTAGTGACCAATACATTGGAGCTGCCATTCCTGAACTTACAAAGCGCAATATCACGCTCTTGCTGCTCCATAGCGCCATGGTAGAATACATTTATAATTCCCTTGTCCTTGAGGAATTGACTGGTTTGCTCAACAATCTCGCGTTGATTACAGAAAATGATGGTCGACCGATTACCCAGGGTACAAATCAGGCTAAACAGTGTGCCGGATTTGTCGGGATTTGCACTCCTGACCATTTGAACGGCAAGGGCCGGAGACTTCTCCCCTGTCAGGAAATTGATCTCAACTGGATTTTTCAATCCAACAAAATCAGGGATTTCCACTGCTTCTGTAGCTGAGGTAAGAATGCGTTTCTTCAGTGAAGGGAGGGATTCAATGATGAATGACATCTCCGCTTCAAATCCCTGTTCCAGCGATTTGTCAAACTCATCCAGCACCAGTGTTTCAATATGGGTGGTAGTGATATTTCCCCGCCTGATGTGATCAGCCAGCCTTCCTGGAGTACCCACAATCAAGGCTGGGGCTTGCTTGAGGTTATTCTCTTCCGTTTCCCTCAAATGCCCACCATAACAACAGGTCACCTTGAATCCTGTTCCCATTTTTTTGAATACCTGCTCAATTTGCAAGGCCAGTTCTCGGGAAGACACAACAATCAAGGCCTGAGTAACTGATTTGCTTTTATCAAGCAATTGTGTAACTGGAAGCAAAAAGGCCAAGGTTTTTCCAGACCCTGTATCGGCCAACAAGACTACTGCATTATTGGTTGCATTGGCTTCCAATGAGGCCTGTTGCATTGGATTCAAAGCCTTGATCTGTAAATTGGAGAGCGCATCCGCAATGGAAAAAGAAGTTGACTGCATGGTGCAAAAGTACACCAATTCGACTGGTACATATGGACAAAAAAAAGGAACTGGGGTTTGCCCAGTTCCGCGATACAGCAGTTTTAAACCCTTTTACGGAATCCTATTGTCTGCTTTAATCAACCGGCATGGGACGATGTCCTTTAACCGACTGATGCGAAGATAGTATGCACGGCATGTGGAATTCAATGAGAAAGACTTCTATTGTAGATGATGTAAATCATCCCCCTTATACCACCCTCAGATTAGATTGCATGCATTAATCATCCATCAAAATTCAAGTCATGGCAATCATCAAAGTAATCGAAATCATGTGCAACTCCACAAAAGGCTGGGAAGACGCCGCACAGCAGGCCATATTGGAGGCATCTAAAACAGTAAAAAACATCAGGTCAATTTACATCAAAGAGCATAGTGCCACCATTGACAAAAACAATAAAATTGAAGAGTACAGGATTACTGCAAACCTGAGCTTTGAGATTGAAGGTCCACAAAAATCTGTTTCCAAAAAGTAAGCATGGACATCAAAAATAATATTCTGGAAACCATTGGAAATACTCCGTTGATTAGAATCAACAAGATAACCCAATCCCTTCCTAGCCAGGTACTTGCTAAGGTTGATTATTTCAACCCAGGAAACTCCATCAAAGACAGAATGGCTGTCAAAATGATTGAAGTGGCGGAAAGAGAGGGGAAATTAAAACCCGGAGGTACCATCATCGAATGTACATCGGGCAATACAGGAATGGGTCTGGCCTTGGCTTCCGTGGTAAAGGGGTATAAATGCATATTCACCACAACAGACAAACAATCCAGGGAAAAAGTTGACATTCTGCGCGCTGTGGGAGCAGAAGTGATCGTTTGCCCAACCAATGTTGCAGCAGAGGATCCCAGAAGCTATTATGCAGTTGCACAAAGATTGGCCAAAGAAATCCCCAATGCATTTCATTCCAACCAATATGATAACCTTGCCAACAGGTTGGCGCATTATGAATCAACAGGGCCAGAGCTTTGGGAGCAAACTGATGGAAAAATAACCCATCTTGTTTCAACAGCAGGTACGGGTGGAACCATCACAGGAACTGCCATGTTCCTGAAACAAAAAAATCCCAATATCAAAATATGGGCCGTTGATGCCTGTGGATCCTTGCTGACCCATTACTATAAAACTGGATTGATTGACATGACCAAAGTTCACCCTTATGTGTCTGAAGGATTTGGAGAAGACTTTGTGCCTGAAAACTTTGACATGTCAATGATTGATCATTTTGAACAGGTAACAGATAAGGATGGTGCCATCATGGCAAGAAGGATTGCGAGAGAAGAAGGAATTTTTTGCGGATACAGCGCTGGAAGCTGTTTGCAAGGATTGATGCAACTAAAAGAGCATTTGAAAAAAGATGATATGGTGGTCTGCATTTTTCATGACCACGGCAGCAGGTACCTTGGTAAAATTTACAATGACCAATGGATGATTGATCAGGGATTTATGCTGGAAGCAATCAATATTGCCCCTGAACTCAAAAAAGTATGGTAGATCTACGATACTTTGCTCACGCAGATTAACAGGATTGGGAGTAATTACTGAACACCAATAATAGGGTTGTTTTGCTCTTGTGCATTGGCATGGGGGAAGGTATCTTTATGTTGTTGATCGAAAGAGCAACATATCCAGAAAAACCAAACCAAATCCAATTTCCCAAAAAACCTCCAATTCCTAAAACCAAATTAATCCAAATTTCCTAAGCAAAAACCAAACCATCCAACTGTCCGAAAGCCGCATCCAACATCCGAAAAACCAAAAACAATTCATTTGACCATCAAAAAGGCATTAGAAATAAAAACCCGGTGATCTCACCGGGTTTTTATGTTATTACAACATTCCTTTGGTTGTGGGAAGAGCATCGTGCATTGGATCTTTTTTAACCGCCATCCGGATTGCTTTTGCGAAAGCCTTGAAGATGGCTTCAATTTTATGGTGCTCATTGTCTCCTTTGCAAAAAACATTGAGGTTGCACTTGGCAGCATCTGAAAAAGACTTGAAGAAATGAAAGAACATTTCTGTAGGCATATCCCCAACTTTCTCTCTCGCAAATGCAGTGTCCCAAACAATCCAGCTCCTTCCGCCAAAATCAATCAGGACCTTGGCCTCTGCATCATCCATGGGCAAGGCGAAACCATACCTCTCCATTCCCCTTTTATCAGTCAAACCCTTGTACATGGCCTCTCCTAGGGCAATTCCCGTGTCCTCAATGGTATGGTGCTCATCAATATGCAGATCACCCTTTACTGCAATGTCAAGATCCATCTTGCCATGCCGGGCAATCTGATCAAGCATATGATCAAAGAAACCAAGGCCAGTAGAGACCTTTGATTTTCCTGAACCATCGATGTTAAGCTTGATCTCGATCCTTGTTTCATTCGTTTCCCGCACATGATGTACTGTTCTCAGACCATGTTTAAGAAACTTGTATACTTCCATCCAATCACCTGAAGCCAAAACAACGGTATTTTTCAAACCCTCATCCTGGTTGTCCAGATCAACAACACCTGCACCATCCTCACTGGTTATGAGGATACATTTGGAGCCGAGGTTGAATGCCAGTTGGATATCGGTCAACCGATCGCCAATCACAAATGAACCCTGAAGATCATAATCAGGATTGTTCAAATATTTACCCAACATCCCAAGGCCGGGCTTCCTTGATGGTGAATTCTCCTCCGGCATGCTTGGGTCAATAAAGCTCTCATCAAAATGGATGCCCTCTCCTGCAAATGTTCGAATGATATGGTCATGAACAGGATGAAAATCAGTAGATGGAAATGAAGCTGTTCCTAAACCGTCTTGGTTGGAAACCATGGCAACCTCAAAATCAAACTCTTTTACAATCCGGGCAAGGGACTGAAAAACGCCAGGAAAAAAAACCAATTTGTCAAAATGATCGATCTGGTATGTAGGTGGCGCTTCTTTGATCAATGTGCCATCCCTGTCTATGAACAATACTTTTTTCATGTATCTATTTTGGAATAATTGATTAGAATGAATTGATGGCTTGCATCAAGTGTTGGTTTTCAAGGTCCGTTCCAACAGTGATGCGAAGGCAGTTTTCACAAAGCAATACATTGCTGCGATCACGAACTACAATCCCCTTTACTATAAGATAATCATACATGCCCCTGGCATCTTTAAATTCAACGAGCAAGAAATTGGCGTCTGAAGGAAAAACCTTGACAACTGAAGATGCGTGAGCAAGATCCTCTTCCATTTGTTTTCTTGATGCCACCAGTTGAAGGATCATGTCATTGACCTGACCAATTTCATCTAGCGCTTTTAAAGCCAGTTCCTGCACAGGTTCGCTGATGTTATACGGCGGCTTTACCTTGTTCAAATATGCAACGATGGCAGGTGAAGCAAATGCCATGCCCATGCGCAATCCAGCCAATCCCCAGGCCTTGCTCAGTGTTTGCAATACCAACAGATTGGGATAATCGGCCAAATCGCTTACCAGAGATTTCTGACGGGAGAAATTGATATAGGCTTCATCCACCACCACCAATCCATCAAAATTATTCAGGACCATTTCAATATCCTGCCGGTCAATACTGTTTCCCGTAGGATTGTTGGGTGAGCAGATCCAAATGATTTTAGTATTGGGTTTGATGGCCGATTCAAGTGCTTCAAGATCCAACTGGAATTCTCTTGTCAATGGAACCTTGGAAAGATGAACATTGTTGATGTTGGCAGAAACCTCGTACATGCCGTAGGTGGGAGGAAATACAATCACTTCATCAACACCGGGCTCACAAAAACAACGAAACAACAAATCAATGGGTTCATCACTTCCATTTCCCAAAAAAATCTGATCCACCGGCACCTGCTTGATGACAGATAATTTTTCTTTTATTTTCCACTGCATCGGATCGGGATAACGGTTGTACCACTTTAGCAGCGGAGATCCCAGGGAGTTCTCGTTGGCATCCAAAAATATGTTGGCCTCCCCCTTGAATTCATCTCTTGCAGAGGAATAAGGTTTCAGGTTCCTGATATTGTTTCTTACTAGATTGTCTGGATTGAACATTAGCATTGGTTTAATCGGATTTTGACAGCATTGGCATGTGCATCCAGCCCTTCGGCTTCAGCCATGGTGATGATGGTTTTTCCAATGTTTTGTATACCCTGTTTGTTGATTTGCTGGAAGGTGATTTTCTTTACAAAACTATCAACGCTTACTCCGCTGTAGGCCCTCGCATAGCCATTGGTCGGCAAGGTATGGTTGGTTCCGCTTGCATAATCGCCGGCACTCTCAGGTGTATAGTTTCCTAAAAAAACAGATCCTGCATTAAAGACCTTCTCTCCATAACGATGAGCGTCATCAGAGGCTATGATCAGGTGTTCAGCAGCATATTCATTGACCAAGGAAATGGCGTCATCCATGTCTGTCATGAGAACAGCCTTGCTGTTATCCAATGCTTTTGACGCAATCTCCTTTCTTTCCAACAACTCAAGTTGGGCATTCATGGACTTGATTGTTTTCTCAATCAACGTTGCATCATTGGTAACCAAAAGCACCTGAGAGTCCGGGCCATGCTCTGCCTGAGACAAAAGATCAGCAGCTACAAAATCAGGATTGGCTGTATCGTCAGCCAACACGCAAACCTCGCTGGGGCCAGCCGGCATGTCGATGGCGACACCATCCATCTGCACCAGTTGTTTTGCTGCCGTCACATATTGATTGCCAGGCCCAAAGATCTTGTCCACTTTTTTGATGGATCCTGTACCATAAGCCATTGCGGCAACAGCCTGTGCACCGCCACAACGGTAGATTTCAGTGACGCTAACCTTTTGGGCTGCATAAAGAATGGCGGGATGGATTGACCCATCCTTGGCTGGTGGCGTGCAGAGCACAACCTCAGTGCATCCTGCAATTTGAGCAGGGATACCGAGCATCAATACGGTGGAAAACAAGGGTGCAGAACCGCCAGGAATATAGAGCCCTACCCTTTTCATAGGAGTAGGTTTCCGCCAGCAGACCACCCCTTCCATTGTTTCTATTTTTTTTATATCCTCCACTTGAGTACGGTGGAATCGTTTGATGTTCTCTATGGCAACGTTGATGGCCAATTTCAAAGACTCGGAAATTTTTTTTTCTGCATCCAGTATTTCTTTCTGACCAACGGCTAATTTTTTTAAATCAACCCCATCAAACTTTTTGGAATACCGCTTGAGCGACCTGTCACCAGTTTTTCTAACATCAGCAATGATCTTACCGACTTGCTTTCGAAGCATTGCATTTTCTATGGCGGGCCTTTCTGTAATGCCTGCCCAGTCTTCTTTTGATGGATAACGTATAATTTGCATGGCAATATTTAAAGAATCATTTTTTCAATAGGCACAACCAAAATTCCCTCTGCACCTGCGGCTTTCAGCTTCTCAATGATCTCCCAGAACTTGTCTTCACTCAACACACTGTGTACACTGCTCCAGCCTTCTTTGGCAAGGGGCAGAATGGTTGGGCTCCTCATGCCAGGCAAAAGAGAAATGATGTTTTCCAATTGATCATTGGGCGCATTCATCAATACATACTTGCTTTTCTTGGCTTTTTTCACTGCCCTGATCCTGAACAAGAGTTTGTCGAGTATGGCAATTTTTTCTTCATCCAGGTTTTTCCTCGCAACCAATACTGCCTGGGATTCAAGAATGATTTCCGCTTCCTTTAATCCATTCATGAATAAGGTTCCCCCACTGCTGACCAAATCAACGATTACATCAGAAAGACCAATTCCAGGGGCGATTTCAACCGAACCACTGATTTCGTGGATGCTTGCTGTCACCTTGTTCTCTGCAAGGAATGATTTAACAAGATGCGGATAACTGGTGGCTATGCGCTTTCCTTCAAGGGATGCAACACCCTCGTAAACCAGAGATTTGGGAACAGCGATGGAAAGACGGCATTTGCCAAACCCAAGGGCCTCAACGGTATCAACCTTTCTGTTTTTTTCCGCCAAAACATTTTGGCCAACAATACCAATGTCAGCAACACCATCTTCCACATATTCCGGAATATCATCATCGCGCAGAAAAAAAACCTCGATTGGGAAATTGTCAGAAACCGTTCTGAGCCTGTCTTTTACATTCCTTAATTCAATGCCACATTCTTTCAAAAGCTGAACGGAGTCTTCATACAACCTCCCAGACTTCTGAATGGCAATCCTTAAAACTGTTTCATTTTCCATACTTCCCTGTTTTAAAATAAAAAAGGCTTACCAATGGCAAGCCCGAATTATGTATACACCAATACCGGCTTCCCCTATGGCAAGTTGTGATGATGGTGAATATGACCCTTTGCGAACATGATGCAAAAGTAGTTCCCAAAAACATTATCGCCAAAAATGAATGTGTTTTTATAAAATGGCATTAATTTCGGAGAAATAACCATTGTTTATGAGGAAAATTCATCTTGCTGCTGCATTGGCCGCATTTTTCTGCCTGTTTATTGCTGAGAATTCTCTTTTTGCACAAGCCGACAGGTGGCAGCAAAAAGTCAATTACAAGATGGATGTAAAAGTGGATGCTGAAAACAACAGGTTTTCCGGTAAACAACGCCTCGACTACTGGAACAACTCTCCGGATACATTGAAAGTATTATATTATCATCTTCAGTGGAATGCCTTTCAGCCGGGCAGCATGATGGACATGCGCAGCCAGGAGTTGGGAAAGAAACTGATCAGGGGCCGTGCAGACTGGGACCAACGCGTTAGAGACAGGATTTCAAACCTCAAGCCCAATGAAATAGGATTCCAGGAGGTTAAAAACCTAAGGGTCAATGGTCAAATTCAAAAAACCACTGCCTACGAAACCATTCTCAAAGTGGAATTGACCAAACCCATCCTCCCAAAATCAAAAGCCCTGATAGAGCTTGAATTTGAGGCCCAGGTGCCTGTTCAAATCAGAAGAAGCGGAAGAGACAATGCCGAAGGTGTCCGCTTCAGCATGGCCCAGTGGTACCCCAAATTGGCAGAATACGACCTGCAGGGATGGCATCCTACACCTTATGTAGCAAGGGAGTTTTATGGTGTATGGGGCGATTTTGAAGTCAACATCACCATTGACAAAAACTACGTGATTGGTGGAACAGGGTATCTTCAAAACCCACATGAAATTGGACATGGCTATGAAAAATATGCAAGCCTGCCATTTAAACAACCACAAGGCAATACACTAACCTGGAAATTCAAGGCTCCCAACGTACATGACTTTGTTTGGGCAGCAGATCCAGGATATGTACACAATTCAAAGCAAGTACGGAAAGGTCTTGTTCTTCACTCTTTTTATACCATCGATACCGCAGCATTGACTGCCCAGTTCAATGCGATGCCAGCCAGGATGAGGCAAGGAACTAACCTGAATACGTATATCAACAATTACAAGTCTCAGTGGGACAGTGTCCTGGAGCTTGCATCAAAAGCATTGCCCTTCATTGACAAGCATTATGGTGAGTATCCCTACAAACAATATTCATTCATCCAAGGCGGAGACGGTGGCATGGAATATCCCATGGCAACCTTACTCAAAGGTGCAGGAGAAGGTGTTGTCATCCATGAATGGATGCACAGCTGGTACCAGATGATCCTGGGCACCAATGAATCCCTCTATCCCTGGATGGACGAAGGATTTACCAGTTTTGCAGAATCGAATGTTCAGAATTACCTCCATGAAAGCAAGGATTCATTCCCTCATCTTGGTGCATACAATGCCTATATAGCCCTTTCAAAAAGCGATTTCAATGAGCCTTTGACAACCCATTCAGACCATTACAGTACCAACACAGCTTACAGTACCAATGCCTATTCAAAAGGAGAAGTTTTCATGGAGCAACTGGGCTATATTGTAGGCGCTCCAGTCAGGGACAGCATTCTGTTGAAATATTTTCAAACCTGGAAGTTCAAACATCCCCATGTCAACGACCTGATCAGGCTGGCTGAAAACGAAAGCGGCATTCAGCTGGATTGGTATAAGGATTTCTTTGTTAATACAACAAAGACAATTGATTATGGAATCGACAGCCTCTGGGATGAGGGTGGGAAAATGAAAATCAGATTGAGGAATGCAGGAACCATGCCCATGCCCATTGATATTGAAATGGTATTCAAGGATGGATCAAGAGAAACGGCTTATATCCCACAATACCTCATGTTTGGCAGCAAGCAAAATGAAGAGCCCCTCGTCAAGCGCACCGTTGGCGAACCCTGGAAATGGACACACCCCACCCATGTGATTACCATAGACAGGAAACTGCTGGATCTAAAGAAAATTGAGATAGACCCCACCAAAAGGATGGCAGATAACGAAAGAAGAAACAACAAACTTGAACTTACCTGGTAGGCTTATTTTTGTATGATGCTGGTCTGTAAATTATGGAAAAGATCAATGAGCTGAGAAAACATCAGGGTCATTTCAGACTCCGTTTTATTAACGGTATCATCCTCAATTTCCCTGATCAAACCATCAAAACCATTGATACCGATTGATTTGACCATCACTTTCTCCCTATGCAATGTTCTCTTGGCACTTTCCCAATCCTTGGCAGGAACACTGATCTGCCATTCCCTTAATGCATGAACCACTTCTTCCAATAGATACTCCATCATTTTCTTGATCTGGCCAGGTTCATTGCCCGCCATTTCAGCAATATTGGAAACGATTTTTTTGTGGATGGATTGATAATATTTTCCCTTCACCGAACCGGTCTTGAAGAAAAGACACAAACGATGCTGAAGATTTTTTTGGTCTATGGGCTTGGTGATACAATCTGCAAAACCAAGGTTCAACAGATGATTTACCTCTGACTTGAAGGCAGCTGCAGTAAGGGCAATGACAGGAATGGTTTCTCCATGGGTTTTTATGATCAGGGCCAAAGCCGTAGGACCGTCCATGATCGGCATCTGAATATCCATCAGCACTAAATCATATTTATTTTTGCTGATCATCTGAACCGCCTCAAGTCCATTTTCAGCCTCTTCCGGAATACCCTTCATGTTCTTGACCATCATGGCAAAAAGCATCCTGTTGAGTTTATTGTCGTCCACAACAAGAATTTTCTTGCCTTCAATCAATCCACAGTCATCAAATTCAACAACATCCTTCATCAATTCATCAGGACCAACCATCTGAAATGCTATCTCTATCATCACCTTGGTTCCAACGTCTTTTCTGCTCTCAATCCAAACCTTGCCTCCCATCAGGTTAACAAGTGTTCTGGTAATGGCCAAGCCAAGTCCTGATCCGTTATGGCGGTGATTGTTCTCATTGACCTCCTGATAAAAATCGTCAAAAATATGTTTGAGCCCTTCCTCAGAGATGCCAATTCCTGAATCTTCACAGGTAAACAAAACACGTTGCGTCTGGTTAACCTCTTCCACTAGTTTGCTGGAAAGTGTGATGGAACCGGAATCAGTAAACTTGATGGCATTGCCAACAATGTTGATCAATACCTGCCTGATGCGCACTTCATCAGCAAAAAGATTGGAATCTATTTTGGGGTCGAAATCCGTTTCAAAGCTGATGCCTTTTTCCTCGGCTTTGGGCCGGAGAATATTCTCAACACTTTTGTTGATGTCTTTCAGGAAAACGATTTCTTTTTCAATGTTCATCTTCCCTGCTTCAATCTTGGACAAATCCAGAATATCATTGATGATGCCCAGCAAACCATGGGCTGCATCACTGATATTTTTTACAAAATAATGCTGTTGTTCATTGAGCTGGGTCATGGACAACTGTTCTGCAAGCCCCATAATAGCATTCATGGGCGTACGGATTTCATGGCTCATGTTGGAGAGGAAAGCAGACTTTGCCTTTTCTGATGCGATCGCCCTATTCTTTGTATCGACAAGGCTTTTTTGCAACTGCCTGTTTTGTGTAACATCAGTATAACTCCAGAGCTGTCCTTTGAAAGTATTTTCAATGATGATGGGCACATAATCCCGTTCCAAGATGCGTCCATCTTTAAAAACCACTTCCTGTCCAATCAGGGGTTCCTGTTTTCCCATCATGCTGAAAATCTCATTTTTGACTTTTTCTGCATCCTTGAACAGTCCAAGAGATTGTTGCAAAGAGTCCAGACAATTGACCCCAATCATTTCGTGGGGCTGAACAGGGATTTGAAAAAGATTACAAAACTGCCTGTTCACCAAAACAACAACATGGTTTTCGTCTTCCACAAGAATTCCCTTACCAAGGTTACTCATCAGGTACTGCAAACGGTTTGCATTAATCGCATTGGAATTATCCCTGCAGACACATACCATGCCACCATCAGCAAGTTGGGTAAGGGATATGTATTGTATCACAGGCTTTTTATCCTTGCTGATCCCAATTGTTTCACCAGACCAATTGCCTTTTTTTTCCAAAACCGGGAAAACATCCTTTTTTAACCTTTCTGCTGCTGCTGGAGTGTATATGCTCTGCCAGGATTTTCCATTCAGTTCGTCGGCATTATCATATCCAAATAAATTTGCATGAGACTTGTTCATGTACATGTAATTGCCGCTTTTATCAAGAAGGGCAATTCCATCGAATGCATGCTCAATGGCGGTCAACTTTGCTGGTGCTAACATGGTATTTTTTTCGTAAATCAGCTGGATTCAAACACAATCTTATGTTTTTTTAAGTTTTTAGAAAAAGAAAAAAACGTAAAAAAATGAGAAAAATCTCTTTTTTACTTTTGTTTGATAATTTGCCAATTATACCAACTAAATATAGAACAAAATAAACCAAGCTTAATATTTAAATAAGATGACACTACTATATTTAGTCATTTTTAGTAGTTAATCAGAAATTTACTGCCCCCATCATCAAAAAAAATAATAATCAAGATTAACTTGAACATGATAGCTAGATTATGACCAGAATCGGTATCATAGAGGATAATATTTTTTTACTAAAAAGCTTTAGGGACTACCTTAACAGTTCAGAAGGCATTACTGTGGTTTTTTCCTGTGTTTCAATGGAAGAGGCCAGAGAGCAGATCAATGAGAAATCCAACCTATCACCTGATATCATCTTTCTAGACATCTTCCTTCCCTTGGAATCAGGACTTGACGGCATTACATACCTCAAGGATAAGTTCCCAGCTGCCAAAATTATCATGCTCACTGCTCATAATGAAGACTCACTGATTATCAACTGCCTAAAACAGGGCGCTTCAGGATATGCATTAAAAACGGCTCAGCTCAACCACCTCATAGAAATCATCAATAAAATAAGCAAAACAGGTGCATATATTGATGACATGTCCATCAGCAAAGTCATCAATAGTATTCAGTCCAAAAAGGAATCCAGTTTCAAAGATGTACTTACCATGAGGGAAAAAGAGATCGTTACCTTGGTAGGAAAAGGGTACAGCTACAAGCAAATGTCTGACACACTTTATGTGACTACTTATACCATCAATTATCACCTGAAGAATATCTATAAAAAGCTCAACATCCATTCTAAGTCAGCGCTTTTGTCCAAAATCATGAATGAAAGCAAAGACTGAGCAACTGTCAACATCAAATTCGCTGTATATTTGCCGCCATTCAAGTCCTTGCCACATGTCGAATCCAGCACTGCAGATCAATTTCAATAATACTGAAAAAGCCTTTGCCTATAAAACTGATCGTGACCTGAAAAGGGCTCGTTTTTTATTTTCAGCCATGCAGTTTGCCCCCTTGGTAAAACTGGGAACAAAAATCACTCCATGGGCCATCAAATCAGGTCTTCCCGTCAAAGGGATGATCAAAAATACCTTGTTCAGGCAATTTGTGGGGGGTGAATCCCTTGAAGAAACAGTTACTGTTGCTGAATTACTGGAACAATTTAACGTTCAGGTCATTCTGGATTATGGAGTTGAAGGAGGAGAAGGCAACGAAGACAAATATGAGGCAGAAGCCAATTATTTCATCAAGGTCATTCAATTTGCTGCAACAAGAAAAAACATACCCTTCATCAGCATCAAAATAACGGGTCTGATTTCCACTTCATTGCTCGAGAAACTGGATACTACCCTCTTGTCAAACTCCACCGATCCTTTGCACACCCGGTTTAACATCAAGTTTGAGCAACTGAGCGATGAAGAGAAGGCCCAATGGGAAAAGCTCATCACCAGAACCAAGAGATTATGCCAGGCAGCATCGGATGCCGGCATTGGGATCATGATTGATGCTGAAGAATCCTGGATTCAAGACGGAATAGATGCAGTGGCTACCCTGATGATGGAACAGTTCAATCTTGGAAAAGTTGTGGTCTACAATACCATTCAACTCTATCGCTCAGATCGTTTATCATACCTTACTGATGCCCTTGAAGTAGCTGAAAAGTCAGGATATGTTGCAGGGCTCAAGCTTGTCAGAGGGGCTTATATGGAAAAAGAAAGGGCAAGGGCTGAGGATATGGGCTATCTCTCTCCCATCCAACCCGACAAGGAGTCAACAGACAGGGACTATGATGCAGCAGTCCGCATTTGTATGTCAAAAATTGAGAGGGTGTCCATCATCATTGCCAGCCATAATGAGAAAAGCAACCTATTGGCTGCAAATGAATCCGGATCTAAAGAACTTTCGCCATCCCATCTTCACCTGCATTTCTCACAGCTCTATGGCATGAGCGATAACCTTACCTTCAATCTTGCAGATGCAGGATACAACGTTTCAAAATACCTCCCCTTTGGCCCTGTTCATGAGGTGATTCCGTATTTGATGAGAAGGGCACAGGAAAACAGTTCCGTTTCTGGTCAAACAGGAAGAGAACTTGAACTCATCAAGCGCGAATTGACCAGAAGAAAAATCTGATAGAATCCTTAAAATTGATATTACGTATTAATACGTAATCAAAATGATGGATATTACGCCTTGGAAAGAAAAAACAATCAAGCTGTTTTAGCGAACGATTGAATATTGAGTAGATTTATATCTAATAACACATTTACATGTACGGCATTATCAATCAATCGATTCAAGACCTCGTGGTTAAAGATTTTGGAGAAGAAACCTGGTTAAAAATCATTGCAAAAAGCAAGATTGATGTGCATGAGTTTCAGAATCATCAGGTCTATGATGATGAATATACTTACAGACTGGCGGCTGCGGTTTCCGAAGTGCTGCAAACTGACCTAAATACGGTTTTAAAGATGTTTGGGGAATTTTGGATCCTGGAAATTTCCCTAAAAAAATATCCCTCCATGATGGCTTCAGGAGGTTTGAACTTCAAAGAATTCATGTTAAACCTGCCAAACTTTCACAACCGTGTTTATTTGACTTACCCTGAGCTTGTTGCGCCTGAATTCAAAGTTCGGATGGATGGTGATTCCATGTTGGTTGAATATCATTCAAATCGTCCCGGACTGACAGCCATGATGGAGGGAATGCTCCATGGCATTGTTAAAATGTTCAAGGAACAAGGCGTCCTGGTTCAGCTAGAATCTGAAAAAATAAATAGCGATCTTGACCATGACCTATTCAGGATCATATGGGAGAAGTAAATCCTGACGATACAAATCCTACAGCTCAATTGACTGAGATAGATCGGCTTTTCCCATTCTATTTCATTGTGGATGAAGGCATGTCCATCATCAAAAAAGGACCATCGCTCCAAAAAATTTTCTCCTACAGCACTGCTTCAAACAATGCATTCCACGGCAGTTTTTTCATCATCAAGCCAAAATCCAATACCCATCCTGATTTTGAATACCTAAAATCAATTGCTTCAAAATTTGTATTGATCGGAATCCATGGGTTGAACAATACCATCCTCAAAGGACAATTCGAATACAGGGATCAGCAAAACCATATTGTTTTCTTCGGATCCCTCTGGGCAGAAGAACATGAGAAATTGCTTGAGCTGGGGCTAACCTATTCAGATTTCCCTGCATATGATGCCATTTTCGATATCCAGCAGATGAAATCTGTGTTGAAAAACGAACAAGAAGACCTAGAAAAATTAAAGCAAGAACTCACCATCATCAATCACTCTTCTGACCTTTTTCTAAACCTGCACAGCAGTGGCCTCATTCAAAAATCATCCCCAAGCTCGAGGGCAATACTGGGATATGAACCCTCAGAAATGATTGGGCTTCAGTTTCAGGACCTTTTTTTAGATGCAGACGGGATTGATATCAAAAAAGAGATTACGGAGATCATCAGCACAGGTAAATCAAAGAATTTCACAACTTATATTCTATCAAAGCAACAGCAAAAAATAGGCATCAGTATTTCTTTGTCGCCTGTCATCAACATCACCAAAAACACTACACAAATAATTTGTGTAATCAGGAATATCACTGAAAGATTAAAAAATATTGAAGAAATCAGAAATCTTGCCTCTTTCCCTAATGAGAACCCCAACCCAATTTTCCGTATCGATTTTGATGGTAAGATTTTGTTCAACAACAACAATGCCAGGTCTATTTCAAATGTAATTTATGACGGTAAAATCTTCAACATCAATAACTTTTGGGAGCATATTCTACAGGTAACCCCCAGGGAAAACCACAAAACGATTGATTTGATTGCCAATGATAGAAATTATTCATTCAAAATCATCAAAAGACAAGAAAGCGAAGAGTATAACGTATATGGGTCAGACATCACCGACAGGATAGAAACTGAGCAAAAGGCAAATGATAACTTTAATAAGTTGAACAATTTTCTTGAGTCAACAAACGATGTTTATTACCTTATTTACCAAAAAAATAAAACAAAGAACTTTTTCACCTCAAGGTGGCCGTTGTTTATGGGATTCAATCCCAAGGCAGGAGATGTTTGGGAAGAAAAAAGGGATTGTATCCTTGATGAATTCAAGAAAGTGTATGATGATGCCATGCATGAGTTTCGCCTCAACGGCAGCATTACGGTACGGTACAAAGTTAAAAACAAATTGTCTGGCCAGATCAGGTGGATACTGGAAGAAGGCAAGATAAAATTTGACTCAAACTTGAATGATGAGGTAATCTCCGGAAGATTGACCGACATCACAGCAAGCGAAACCTATAGGAATCAGATTCGTGAATCTGAAGAACGTTTTCAACTCATAACAGAATCAATGCCTGTGATGATTTGGGTTTCCGGCCAAGACAATAAAGTCACCTACACCAATCAGGCATCGCGTGATTTTTTTGGATTCGACCTCAAGAATATTCCAGACCAATCAGTGTTTGCGGAGGTTGTACACCCAGAACACAGAAAAACTGCCATTGATGAATGGATGTTGCATCTCCTTGCTAAACAAAAATGCGAGATGCAATACCTTGTAAAAAATAAAGATGGAGAATACCGTTGGGTGTACGAAATGGCTGTACCCCGTTATACGCACGAAAATGAATTCCTTGGCTATATTGGTACCGCTTTCGACATCACTTCAGAGCGAAAAATGTTCTTTACCCTGGAGGAAGAGAAAAGGAAATATGAGATGATATCGAACAAATCTGCAGACATCATCTTTCTTATCAACAAGGATGGCATTATTGAATATGTATCACCATCAATCAAGAGGATTCTTGGTTATACAGAAAAGCAAACTGTCGGAAAATCTTTTTTCAGCCTCCAGGCAGAAGATAGCAATATCAGTATTCAAGACTTTTCACAAAATCATCTGGGAATACAACGTGCATTGAGCTTTCAAATGCAAGACAATCAGAAAGAGTTAAAATGGGTTGAGGCAGTATACAGCAATATCAGTGAAGATGAACTTGGAGGAGACAAATTGCTCATTCACGTTCGTGACATCAACGAACAATACATGGCACAGACGATGGTGATCGAGAATGAGGCAAAATACAGAAACCTCTTTTCAAACATGAACCTTGGCATCATGGAAGTGGACAATGAGGAAAGGATTCTCTATGTCAACCCTTCTTTTGAAAGGATTTCAGGTTATTCTCAGGATGATTTGCTGGGAAACAAGGCCGACCATATTTTGCTTATCGAACTATCAGAAAAAGAGATCAACCTACAGGAACGCCGTAATCGTCAACACGGCAAAGAAGGTCTTTATGAGATAAGGATAAAGAAAAAGAATGGCGATCTGGCTACTTGGGTTATCAGTGGTGCTCCTACATTTGACATGAAAGGCAAGGTCCGTGGCTCAATAGGAATCCATTGGGATGTAACGGAAATCCGGGACCTGGAAACCAAGATCCTTTTTGAAAGTGTTCAAAAGGAGAAAGAGTTGATGGAGGCCAGGCTACAAGCTGAAGAAGAACAAAGGGATGTTATTGGCAGAGACCTCCATGATGGGGTTGGCCAGATGTTGGCATATATCAGTGTTTATTTCAATATCCTCAAAGAAAAGGAAACGATCAGTGGAGAAGATATTGATAAAGCACAATCAACCATCAAAAAAACCATAGAAGAAGTCAGAAGACTTTCAAGGAACCTTGCCCCTCCTGCCATAAAAGACCTGGGCTTTAGGGAGGCTGTAATTGAACTGATTGGAAGTTATTCTATTATACCGAAGCCTTCTTTCAAACTCAAGATTTACAAGGGAAAGGATCCGGAAAAATTCCTGCATGAGCACAAAATCATGATGTTCCGGGTATTGCAGGAGCTGAGCAGCAATACATTTAAATATGCAAATGCGGATAGAGTAGACATCAACATTGAACAAAACAAGAAGGGAATGCAGATGCTCTACAAAGACAATGGCATTGGATTCGAAATGGCTACGGTCAAGAAAGGAATTGGCCTGAAAAGTATTCTTGCCCGCGTTGAGTTCTATGGCGGGGATGTTAAAATAAAAACCAAACCTGGAGAAGGAAACGAAGTATTCATTAATTTACCATTTGAATTAACTTTATGACCAAAAAGATCCGAATTATCATTGCTGATGACCACTTGCTGATTGCTGAAACCTGGGCCACCCTGATCAACATGGATCCAGAGTTTGAGGTCGTAAAAGTTTATGACAATACAAAAAGCCTGGTTGACGAAATAACAGACGTAAAACCTGATATCGCCATTCTTGACATCAATATCAATCCTTTTTCTGGTATTGAGGCCACAAAAATGATCAAGAAATTGGCCCCAGGCACCAAAATCATCGGTGTATCTATGCACAACCAGCCATCATTTGCAAAAAAAATGATCAGAAATGGTGCATCTGGCTACGTAACCAAGAACTCCAGCAAGGTGGAAATGTATGATGCTATCCGTGCTGTGATGAAAGGAGAAAAATACATCTGCGCTGAAATACAAAGGAATATTACCAATCAATTGCTGATAGATGAAGACGACAACAAACTGAGTAAGTTGACAGAAAGGGAAATCGAGATCATTAAATTGATCAAAAATGGCAGTACCAACAAGGAAATTGCTGAGTCTTTGTTTCTGTCACCAAGAACTGTAGAAACCCATAGGGCCAGAATCCTAAAGAAACTTGACCTGAAAAATTCATTGTCTCTGGTGAAGTACATCAATGAATCCTTCATGGATCTTTAAGCGCTTGTCTTAACTAAAATTAGTCACCCCAAATATTGTCCTTGCCGTCAAGCCATTCCTTTACCAACGTTGTGGTGACAGATTTAGGCCTCTCGAGTGGCATTCCAAGGGCCCTGTCCCAACAAAGACTGGCCAATACACCCAAAGATCTGCTTACGCCAAATAAAACAGTATAGAATTCATATTCGACCATGCCGTAATGAACGAGCAATGCGCCACTGTGCGCATCTACATTTGGCCATGGATTTTTCACCTTTCCCAAGGCGCTCAAAATTTCTGGCACTGTTTCATAGATTGACCAAACGGTCTGCACCAATGGATCATTGGGCATGTGCTTTTTACCAAATTCCATTTGTGCAGTAAACCTTGGATCGGTTTTCCTCAACACAGCATGACCATATCCAGGAACGACTTTGCCCTCAGACAAAGTCTTTTTCACATATTCTGCAATTTCTTCTTTTGAAGGAAGCTCAACACCGAGCTTTTCACGCATTTCGAAAATCCACTTGATCACTTCTTGATTGGCCAATCCGTGCAATGGTCCGGCAAGTCCATTCATGCCTGCAGCAAAGCTGAGGAATGGATCACTGAGTGCAGAACCAACCAGATGGGTTGTATGGGCAGAAACATTTCCACCCTCATGATCTGCATGAATGGTCATGTACAACCGCATCAATTCCTTAAACCCTTCGTCATCATATCCCATCATATGGGCAAAATTACCAGACCAGTCCAGCAATCCATTGGGTTCAATATGGTGGCCATCCCTGTACTTTCTTCTGTAAATATAGGCTGCAATCCTTGGCAGACGGGCAATCAGATCGAGGGTATCATCAAAGGTAGCATCCCAATAATCTTTCTTGTTCATGCCAGATGCATAGGCTTTGGCAAAATGACTTCCATTTTGCAAGGCCATGATGGCGATCACAAACATTGTCATTGGGTGCGTAGAAACAGGTAATGCCTCTATAGAGTCAAAAACATAGTTTGGAACATGAGACCGTCGTTGCAAAGTTGAGGTAATGATTTCAGCTTCTTCTGCGGAAGGGAGTTCGCCCAACAACATCAGATGAAAAAGACCCTCAGGAAGTGGTTCAGACCCACCTTCGACAGCTGGCAATTTTTGTTTCAATTCAGGAATAGAATGTCCACGAAAACGAATTCCTTCATTGGCATCCAGCAAGGAAGTTTCAGTGACCAAACCTGTGATGCCACGCATCCCTTGGTAAACCTGGGACAGCGTCACTTCTCCGATGACCTTGTTGCCATGTTCCTTGAGCATTTGTTTGATCTCTGCACCAACCAGGTCTGATTTTGCCTTAAACCGCTTTTTTAATGAATCCATGGAAAAAATATGAAATTGTAGACTGAATTTTTGGATGCGTAAAGGTAAAACAAAGAGACCGAGGTGCACAAGCTTTTGGAAAAAATAATTGAACTATTTCGGGGCTTTCTTGTATAAATACAAGGTCAAAGCGCCAAAAATCAAATTCGGTATCCAGGCTGCAACATAAGGGTCAAGATTACCCTTGGTAGAAAATATTGTGGAGAACCGATCTGCCAGAATGAAAACTGCACAAATGATAATACCCATGGCAAGGTGAACCCCACTTCCACCCCTGATTTTCCTGCAGGCCAAGATGGCCCCGATCAAAGTCAATAGCAAAACGGCAACAGGGGTTGAAGTCCGATGCGCATTTTCCATCTCAAGTTCCTTGACTGTTTCTGAACCACGCAATCTTTCCTTTTCAATTCTCCTTCTCAAGTCAGGGGAAATCATCCTTGCCTGTAAATATTCATCGCGTTTTAGTTCAGAAGGAAGAAAAGGCAATTTCTTAAAAACCTCGTATTCAAAACTTACATCCTCTGTCATGCCATTGATCTTTCTCTCCACCACCCCATTCAGTTTCCATTTCCTTTTGGTGGTATCCCAAGTGAAATTATCAGCCCTGAGGTTGTAGATCACCTGGTTACCACTGATGGTTTCCATGAACAAGTTTCCTCCAGATTTGTTGGTTGTGTCATAATAGCGCATACCTGCATAGCTAAAGGAGTCTGTACGCATGTAAATAGCACCACTGTTTGTCTGCGGCATGGCCATCTTGGTATACTTGGCTTCAAATGTTGTACGGATTGCGTTGGCCTTGGGAATGATATAGGCATTTGCATACCAGAGTATTGAACCCAGCAAGATTCCACCCACCCAATAAGGCCTTAAAATCCGTTGAAGGCTTACCCCAGAAGAGAGAATGGCAATGAACTCAGAGAGATTGGCCATTTTTGAGGTGAAAAAGATGACAGAGATAAATACGAAAAGGGGGAACAGCATGGCAACAATGAAGGGGATGAAACCTACATAATACTGCATGATGATCTGATTGGCAGTAAGCCCGGATTTAGCAAAATCGTCCGTGTGCTCACTGATGTCGATCACTGTACTAATCGTTGTGAGCAGTATCAGTGAAAAGAAAAAAGTGGTCAGGAACTTTTTGAGAATGTACCAATCAATCTTCCTCATCATAACCCTGCAAAAGTATCATTTAATCCTTACCCAAGTACTTGGCATAGGTCTCAAGGCATCTTTTTCTTGCCACTTCATGTACAACCATTGGCGGGGGATATTGGAGGGTATCAAATTCCGGAACCCATTTTCTGATGTAAATACCT
The DNA here is from genome assembly GCA_947463105.1 of Chitinophagaceae bacterium. Classification (GTDB taxonomy): domain Bacteria; phylum Bacteroidota; class Bacteroidia; order Chitinophagales; family Chitinophagaceae; genus Pollutibacter. Next base: position 6,280 of record CANHSD010000002.1, on the reverse strand, counting down.
TGTTTGTCAAATTTTTCCGTTTGCAAGGCTGGATTGAAAATCCTAAAATATGGGGCCGCATCGCAGCCTGATCCTGAAGCCCATTGCCACCCACCATTGTTGGCAGCCAGATCATAATCAAGGAGCTTTGCAGCAAACCAGGCCTCCCCCCAACGCCAATCAATCAAGAGATGTTTGGTCAAAAAGCTTGCGGTTATCATCCTGACCCTGTTGTGCATGAAGCCAGTGGCCAGCAGTTCACGCATGCCAGCATCTACAATTGGGTATCCGGTTTCCCCCTTACACCATTTATCAAAATCCGCTTCGCTGTTTCTCCATTCAATCGAATCATAGGCCTTCTTAAAAGACATCCCCTGGCCAACATGAGGAAAATTCGAAAGGATCATGTGATAGAAATCCCGCCAAATCAACTCATTCAAGAAGGTTTCGTTCAATCCCTTTGCATGTTCAACCAGTTTTCTGATGCTCATGGTCCCGAACCTGAGGTGAACGCCGAACCTCGAAGTGCCTTCTACAGCAGGAAAATTGCGAAAATCAGTATACCCTTTGACCAATGCATCAGGCACAGTAGTTTGCGGGAAATCCCAAGACTGTGCTGAAAAACCCATAGATTCAAGAGAAGGAATGGCATGGTCATCATGTCTAAAGCAGTTGTCCAATAAATCCTCTGATGCTGAAAATGAAATAGGATTAGACAACAAATGTGTCTTCCATTTTCTGGAATATGGCGTGAACACTGTATATGGCAACCCATCATCTTTGCTCACTTCAAGTTTCTCAAAGACCACCTGGTCTTTGAAAGTCTGCAATCTTGTGCCATTATTTTCCAACATTGCCCGGATTATCTCATCCCTTTTCAGTGCATAATCCTCATAATCGTGATTGGTGAAAACCGTTTCAACCGAATAGCGAGCAAGAAGGTCCTTAAATGCCTCATCGGGAGATGCATGATAAAACTTGATGGCTGATCCAATTCTGATCAGCTCATTTTGCATGGTGTTAAGGGCATTATGGATGTATTGAACACGAAGGTCATTGGGCTTTTCAAGTTTATCGAGGATATTTCTATCGAAAATAAAAACAGGTAGTACAGGCTTACCGCTGCTCAGGGCTTGAAAAAGACCCCTGTTATCAAAAAAACGAAGATCACGGCGGAACCAAAAAATATTAACCTCAGGTTTGTTAGACATGGCTCTTTAACAAAACTGAGGGTGTTTGGTTGAATGAAAAGCGATTTGTGAATGATTTTCCCTGAATTGCTGAAACAACGTTATTGATCAATTGGCCATTGGTCGGTTTTCAATGATGCCAGATTTTACGGCATACATGACCAACCCAGCCAAAGATTTGGCACCGGTTTTAACCTTGAGCTTGTCCCTAATGGCTTCTACCGTTCTCGGGCTAAGCTCTACCAAATCAGCAATTTCCTTTGTACTTTTTTCTTCACAAATCATGCGAAGTATGGTAATTTCCTTATCGCTTAACTTGGTATCAACGGGCAAAGAAGCCTCAGCCTGGCGCTTTATGCGAAGACCATCGATGAGTGCTTTGTTGGTCAGCTGATTAAAATAATACTCCTGCTCATGTACAGTTTTAATGGCCTGGTAGATGATTTCTGAGTCAGAATTCTTTGTCAAATATGAATTGGCACCCAATTCCATGAGTTTGGAAATCATGGAGTGTTCATTGTGCATGGTGAGCATGATGACCTTGATTTCTGGATATAGTTTTTTGATTTCAGGCAATGTATTGATACCATCCATAATGGGCATCTGAATATCAAGCAAAATTACATCAGGTTGAATATGCTTTAAAACAGTGAGCAACTGCATGCCATTGTCTGCCTCTGCAATCATTTTAATGTCTTTGTGAAGAGACAAGGCAGATTTTACACCCGCCCTGAAAAGAACGTGATCATCGGCTATGGCTATTTTTATGGGTTCGCTCATGTTAGGGTATTTAGGTTTGTAAAGGATATTGGTAGCTGGGTAGTATGCAAAATAAACGAAATCATGTTGCAGATAATCAGTAAAAATACCCTATTAATGGGTTGCAGAAAATACGATGATAGAAAAAATACAGCTAAAAAAGAAAAATAGAATTTGTAATATTCTGTGTATCAATATGATGTGGATATAGTTGGAATAAAATCACTAAATTTAAAAGTTACGGTGTTTTTCTCTTTTAAATTGGGGTTTTTCCCTTTTGTAGTTTTATACTATTCTTAAATTTGAAAAATCATTCTTCGAAAAATAATCAGACAAACAATGTACTTCCTATACTTATTACAATTACTCAATATAATTATTGCATTTTTTACTATCGTAATTGGCTTAAAGTCTTTTAGTACCCTTAAGGAAAATAGAATACTTCTGCTCATTCCTGTATTCTCATTTCTTCAAATAATTATAACTGAGTCGATGCGTTTAGTTCGAAAAATTGAATTTTCTGCCTTTTCAATGAATCTAATTTCACTTTATATTTACTTAGAGTTCATATTAATTATTTTGTATTTCTGGAATTTAAGTAAAACACTTAGATATCAAGCTTTTTCAATTGCTTTAATCCCAATTGGAATAATATCACTTATCATCCCCCAATACTGTATAGAATATAATAAACCTATAAAATTTGACATATTTGTAATAATTGAAGGGCCAATTATATTGATAATAGCTTTACTTTTTGTCATAGAACTAATTAAGAAAAGAAAAATAAAAAACTACATTAATGATTCAAATCTGATTGCCATATTCGGGATATTTTTTTCATTTATAATTTCTTGGCCTACGATGATAATACAAAATAATATATTAAAATATTCTTCTCCATTTATGAAATTGTGCTTCATTTTCAACACAATCGCTTATATAATTTTCTTTTTATGCTTATCATATTCATTTTATGCTACAAGAAAATTTAGGAATATTTAAATTCTTATTTTCAGCACTATTCGTAATAATTATCTTAATCACATTGATTATTATATTGGCATCTATTTATTCAAAAAAACAAGTAAAATTAGAATCGGAAATAGCTTTATTGACTGAAAGAAATGAAAAAGAAATATTAAAAACCCAGCTTGAAATACAGGAAGATATTTCTAACAAAATTTCCCGTGAAATCCATGACAATATTTCACTTGGACTAACACTTTCTAAGCTGCAGATTACCAATTATCTGGAATTAGATCAATCAAACAAACACCTCCTAACATCCTCTGTAGAACTTATAACAAAATCCCTTAAAGACCTCAATGATATTTCTAAATCCCTTGATTCCAGTCAGCTTTTCTCTCATGGATTGATTGATGTACTAAAGGCAGAAACTGAAGTAATTGGCCGCTCTAAAATTGTAGATGTTGTTTTTGAAGTCAGAGGAGAAGTACTCTTTCTCAATTCGGAAAAAGAGCTCCTTATTTTTAGAATTTTCCAGGAAGCATGCAACAACATTCTGAAGCATGCGAAAGCCAGCAACATTACCATTGATCTTACTTATGAAAGGGATTATGTACACTTAAAAATTTCTGATAATGGGATAGGCTTCAAAATAGAAGAAACAATGAAAGCCAAGGAAATTAGAAAAATGTCAGGACTCAAAAACATCCACCAAAGAGCTGAAATCATGGGCGCAGAAACATATATTTACTCCACTCCCAACATTGGCACAACCATTCACATTAAAATTCCTCTAAATCAAATTGAACCATGAAAAAAGATGTTATAAAAGTAGCCATGGTAGACGATCATGTGCTGTTGCGCAATGCGCTTTCATCCCTCATCAATAATTCCGGCAAATGCAAGGTTATTTATGAAGCATCCAACGGAAAAGAACTGATTACACAACTCGAGAACAACAATTTTCCCAATGTTGTTATTCTAGATGTTAATATGCCAGAAATGAATGGACATGAAACAGCTTCTTATCTTCAGCAACATTTTCCTGAAATTAAAGTATTGATGTTAACCATGTATGATTCAGATTTGACATTGATAAGGCTGTTAAAAGCCGGTGTAAAGGGATTCATGAAAAAAGACATTCATCCAAATGAACTGCTGGCAGCCATAGAGTCTGTTCATGAATTTGACTACTATTATTCAGCTCAAACAAGTAGCAAACTGGCTGGACTGTTTCGAAACAACCAGGACCATCAGCAATTAAACAAGGTAATGTTAACAGATATGGAAATTGACTTTCTCAAATATGCCTGTTCTGAACTTACCTACAAGGAAATTGCGGGCAATTTAAAAATGAACCCGAGAGCAATCGACGGGATGAGGGACAATCTCTTCACAAAACTAGATGTAAAAAGCAGGGTTGGATTGGCCATGTATGCCATAAAACATGGCGTGGTGACGGTTTAGTCAATCAATTTGTTCCTGGTACCATACATGATTAAACCTGCTATGGTCTTTACACCTACCTTGGTTTTCATGTTTTGCCTAATCGTTTCAATTGTTCTTGGAGAAAGAAAAACCTCTTTCGAAATTTCTTCAGTTGTTTTGTCTTCTGCAATCAATCTAAGTATGCTAATCTCTTTTTCGGTGAACTTGATAGCATTGGGATAAAATTGTCTTGTCGTCTTTTTTTGCTGCAATTTCATCAATACAGCCTTGTTGAGGAGATCATTGAAATAGAAATCGCCATTCATGCAAGTGAGGATTGCATTATAGATTTCGTCAGGATCAGTGGTTTTGGTCAGGTAAGCATTCGCACCCATTTCCATCATTTTTGAGATCATCTCCTGGTCATCGTACATGGTCAACACAATAATTCGAACCTCCTCGTATTCTTTCCTGAGCAATGAAATAGCATTGATACCGTCCATTTCAGGCATCCTGATGTCCATCAATAACACATCTGGTAATTTGATTTTCATTTTATGAATCAAATCTTTCCCATCTTCAGCCTCCCAGATGATTTTCAGGTAATCTTTTCCAGACAAGGCCATTTTAATACCATCCCTAAAGATCTTATGGTCATCCGCAATGGCTACCTTAATTGTTTCAATTGTTGACATGGTTCACAGGGGTTTACATTCAGTGATGAAATTCTTTTACAAACCTTGGGATTTTTACGAGTTGAACAACTCGTAAAACTACGAACACCGATTTTTTTAAAAACGCAATGAATTGGCAGGAAAACGCTAATCCAAAATTCTTTAAAAACCCAAAGACGTTGGAATTAAATAGGATTGTAATCAGAAGAAAATAACAAACAAGAATTTACTGTCATGAGAGCGAAATACACTGCTCAAAAGATTTGCAATAAAGCAGGTTTTCTTGTTTTTTTTTCACTCTTTTGGTATTGGAATCTCAAAGTTGCAATAAATTTTATCATTTGAAGAAATCATGCAAGGTTATCCGATGAGCAAAAAAAAGGCAAAAATGCTTTCAAGTAGATTTTCCTCTTTTTTTGGGGGAAAAACACGAATACAGCAACCGTAATTTTACGCATTTTAAAACGTAGATTCCCCCTATCTTTTTGAAAGTAATAAATACAATTAATCTGTATATCATTACATTTCAATGTTTTATGATATTTAAACCCAATATTTTTATCGTAATTCTACGAACCCCGTTTCTCCACGAACAAATATTCTCTGAAATTCATTTGCTTAAAGAAAGTTGTTTTTTATCCACAAAATTATAGTACCATGTTAAAAAGTAATGTCGAAATCCAGGAGCAAAAGTTGGTTGATGAGACTGTTGGCGAACATATTGGATACGACCTGGGGGTTAAGATGGTCAAGGATTACTTTGATAGATTTGGCGAGGGTGGTGCTCAGTTTGTTGGCAAGAATATCATTCAGGACATAATTTCTCAACCCGGATGTATTGGCATAAATATTTATAAAGCCCTCAATGAGAAAGGTTCAAAAACTTATGTTTTGGTTGGTCTTGACAAAGAAAATAACCCAATCTTAAACTACACTGCAGTCAACATCGATGGGCAAATTAAGTCAAATGAGGGCATTGTTGCAGACAGAAATGAAAATTTTGGCTGGTTTGAAGACTTAATAAAATAGACTTTCACTTCTATTTTATTTTTATAGTGATTATATTTGGGCATATAATTAAGCCCACCTTATCACTACAAACCTATTATACCTGTCGTTAGTTTTGGGAATCATTACCCTAGTTCTCTCATTTATCTATCCTAAGAAACTCAGAAATTTAAGGTTAATAACCATATATCTTTTAGTGACATTTCTAACTGACTTATTCTTAAACCCTATTTCAAAGGTTTTTTTTAGCTCCCATTTTGTAGCATTTAAATT
>CANHSD010000001.1 GCA_947463105.1 Chitinophagaceae bacterium | reverse complement strand
ACCCTTCTATGGATAATAATTTTTCAGCACAGGTTAAAGAAATCATCTCCTACAGCAGGGAAGAAGCCCTGCGCTTGGGAAATGATTTTATAGGTACAGAACACCTGCTCTTGGGTGTTATCCGTGAAGGCGAGAACACTGCCCTGAAGGTGCTTCAGAACCTGAATGTAGACCTCTATGAATTGCGCAAAGAGGTGGAGATGGCCGTGAAAGACAAGACAGGAAAGAATATCCAGAACATCAATAGCTTACCCCTTACCCGTCAGGCTGAAAAAGTCATCCGGGTTACGGTGCTTGAAGCAAAAGCCTTGAAAAGCCCCATGGTGGAAACTGAGCACCTGTTGCTGTCCATCTTAAAGAACAAGGAAAACATTGCCACCCAGATCCTCAATCAGTTTGATGTGGATTACGACCTGTTTCGCAATGAGCTGGGAACGGTAAAAAGCAATGACATCAAAAGCGAATTCTCTGACGAGCCAGAAGAGGAATTTGATGAAGAGAGAAAAGGGAGCCAGCAAAAAGCAAAAGCCCCACCAGCAGGAGGTAAAAGCAAAACGCCGGTACTGGATAATTTTGGAAGGGATATCACCAAACTGGCAGAATCAGGGTCTCTCGATCCAATTGTAGGCCGCGAGGCTGAAATTGAGCGGGTTTCACAGATTCTGTCGAGAAGGAAAAAGAACAATCCTATTCTTATCGGTGAGCCAGGTGTGGGCAAGACGGCCATAGTTGAAGGTCTGGCATTGAGAATAGTGCAGCGCAAGGTATCAAGGGTTTTGTTTGATAAAAGGGTTGTATCCCTTGATCTGGCTGCCCTTGTTGCTGGAACAAAATACAGGGGTCAGTTTGAGGAAAGGATGAAGGCCATCATGACGGAGTTGGAAAAGAACCGCGATGTCATCCTATTCATCGATGAGATTCATACCATTGTTGGTGCTGGTGGAGCCAGTGGATCATTGGATGCTTCCAATATTTTCAAGCCTGCTCTGTCTCGCGGAGAGCTTCAATGCATTGGTGCATCCACTTTGGATGAATACCGGATGCACATTGAAAAGGATGGTGCTCTGGACAGGCGTTTTCAGAAAGTATTGGTTGAGCCACCTTCCGTAGAGGAAACCATTCAAATCCTCAACAACATCAAATCAAGGTATGAGGAGTTCCACAATGTCGATTATTCCCAGGATGCGCTTGATGCTTGTGTGAAGTTGAGTGATCGTTACATGACAGATAGGCTGCTGCCCGACAAAGCCATCGATGTATTGGATGAAGTGGGGGCAAGGGTTCATCTTAAAAATATCAATGTTCCTGAAGACATCATAGAACTTGAAAAAAAGATTGAAGACATCAAGCTTGAAAAAAACCGGGTTGTAAAAAGCCAGCGCTTTGAAGAAGCCGCCAGTTTGCGTGATACTGAAAAGCGTTTGCAGGAAGAGCTTGAAGCCGCCAAGAACAAATGGGAAGAAGAATCCAAACACAAACGATTCCCCATCAGTGAAGATGATATTGCAGAAGTGGTGAGCATGATGACAGGAATCCCTGTTAAGCGGATGGTACAGGCTGAAACGGACAAGCTGAGGAATATGTCCATCGAAATGAAGGGCATGGTTGTTGGACAGGATGATGCCATCAGCAAAGTGGTGAAAGCCATTCAACGAAACCGTGTTGGTTTAAAAGATCCAAAGAAGCCCATCGGAACCTTCATTTTCCTCGGACCAACGGGTGTGGGTAAAACCGAGCTTGCCCGTGCACTTTCGAGGCAAATGTTTGACTCCGAAGATTCCCTGATCAGGATTGACATGAGTGAATACATGGAGAAGTTTACCGTTAGCCGTTTGATTGGTGCACCTCCCGGTTATGTGGGATACGAAGAAGGCGGACAACTAACAGAAAGAGTAAGAAGGAAGCCATACTCAGTGATTTTGCTGGATGAAATTGAAAAAGCCCATCCAGATATTTACAATATTTTGTTACAGGTATTGGATGATGGTCAATTGACAGATGGTCTGGGAAGAAAAGTGGATTTCAAGAATACCCTCATCATCATGACTTCCAATATTGGTGTCCGCCAGCTCAAGGATTTTGGTGAAGGCGTTGGTTTTGCCACCAGTGCCCGTCAGGCCAATGCTGAAGAGGCCAACAAGGCTGTCATCGAAAAGGCATTGAAGCGTACCTTCTCTCCAGAGTTCCTGAACAGGGTAGATGACGTCATCATTTTCAATTCTCTTGAGAAGACGCATATCTTCGAAATTATTGACATCCTCATGAAAAGTGTAATGAAGCGCCTTGCCAACCTGGGATTCTCTATGGAGCTCAGTCCTGAGGCCAAAGAGTTCATTGCAGACAAGGGATATGATCAACAATTTGGTGCAAGGCCTTTGCACAGGGCCATCCAGAAATACCTGGAAGATCCACTGGCAGAAGAGATTCTCAGCATGAGCATTAAAGCTGGAGATGTTATGGTCGCAGATCTTGACAAAGAAAACCAGAAAATTTTCTTTACCATCAAGCCTTTGCTTCCAGGCAAGAAAGAGAAATCAAAAGCCTGATGAATTGAATACGCATTAACTTTGTCCCGGCTTCGGCCGGGATTTTTTTATGTACCAAACAACCATAGGAAAAGAACTTGATCAGGCAAAAGCACTTCTCGAAAGAGGGGAATTGGTGTCCATTCCCACGGAAACCGTTTATGGACTTGCCGCCAATGGTTTTAATGAAGTTGCCATTGCCAAGATATACGAGGCCAAGAATCGTCCTCAGTTCAATCCCCTGATTCTTCATGTGGCCAATCTTGCGCAGGCAGAAAGGTTGGTGACGGAAATGCCAGATGCATGTAAACGCCTGATGCAATCTTTATCCCCAGGCCCCATCACCTATCTTTTGCCCAAATCAACACTTGTGCCTGACATGGTTACAGCCGGAAGTGCAAGGGTGGCCATCAGGATTCCTGCTCACCCCATGGCATTGGAGCTGTTGACAATGTTGGACTTTCCATTGGCGGCGCCCAGTGCAAATCCTTCTGGCTATGTAAGCCCTGTTTCAGCCATGCACGTATTTGAAGGGCTGCAGGGAAAAATTCGGTATATCCTTGATGGCGGCAGTTGTACCATAGGGTTGGAATCTACCATTGTAGGATTTGAGGAGGATGAAGTGGTCATACACCGCTTGGGGGGCATCACGGCAGAACAGATCAGCACCATCACCGGAGCTGAAGTGAAAACATCCCTGGCACATGCTTCACCCACTGCGCCAGGGCAATTGAAAAGCCATTATGCTACAACAAAGCCATTGTTGATAGGAAATGTCCAGCAATTGATCAATGCATTTCCGGGAAAGAAAATTGGCTTGCTGATGTTTAATCAATCAGCCGGATTGGTGGTTGAAAAAGAAATTTTGCTTTCACCATCAGGAAGCCTGGGAGAGGCTGCTGCAGGGCTTTTCAGGGCCATGCGCTTGTTGGATCAATCTGATCTTGATGTAATTATTGCGCAGCGTTTTCCCGATACCGGCATCGGCAGGGCCATCAATGATAGGTTGGAAAGGGCCGCTTATAAAAGTTGAAGAGGTTGAAGAACACTTTACTTCAACTGCTTCAACCCATTCAACTTCTCCTGCCTTCGGCAGGTTTACCAACCTCTGGTTGGCAGGCTCAACCTCCTCAACTCATTACTTCACTCAACTCCAACCAACGCAATTCTTTATCATCCATCAGGGTAGTTATTTCGCTGAATCTGTTGGATAGCTTTTCTATTGCTGCATAGGCCAGGGAAGCATCTTGCAATTTTTCAGTGATGCTGGCCTTCTCTTCAGTCAGTTGCTTGATTTCTTTTTCAAGCAGTTCAAACTCCCTTTTTTCATTGAAGCTGGGTTTCCTTTTTTCGGGCTTGATTTCTTTTTCAGGTTCACGGTTGACAATGATCTGTGCCTTCACTTTTTCAGGGTCAGCAGACTTTTCAGCCACCTCCAAACGGTACTCTCCATAGTTGCCAGGGAAATCCCTGATCACACCTTCCCCTTCAAAAACAAAGAGATGGTCAACGATCCGGTCCATGAAATATCGGTCATGGCTGATGATGATCAGGCATCCAGGGAAATCGAGCAAGAAGTTCTCCAGTACAGACAGTGTTGGAAGATCAAGGTCATTGGTGGGCTCATCCAATATGAGGAAGTTCGGGTTCTTGAAAAGAATACTCAGCAGGTGAAGCCTTCTTTTTTCTCCACCGCTCAACTTGCTTACATAGCCATATTGCTGATCAGGGGTAAAAAGAAACAGTTCCAGGAATTGGGCTGCACTCAATGATCCACCATTGGCAAGGGGGAAATTCTCTGCAATGTTTTTTACAAATTCAATGACCCTTGAATCTTGCTTGATCTCAAGCCCTTTTTGTGAAAAGTTTCCAAAGACAATGGTGTCACCAATATTGATCTTGCCACTATCTGGTTCTTCCAGACCCTGCAACATGTTAATAAAAGTGGTTTTGCCAGCACCATTTCTTCCAATGATACCAACCCTTTCGCCTTTTTTGAAGGTATAGTCCAGACCATTCAGGATGATCTTCTCTCCGAATTTTTTGTATACTTTTTTAAGCTCGGCAATCTTGCCTCCGAGCCTGCTCATCTTCATCTGAAGATCGAGTTGCTTGTCTTCTATTTTTCGCTTGGCAACTTTTTCGATTTCGTAGAAATTATCCTGCCTGCTTTTGGATTTGGTGGTTCTTGCCCTGGGCTGTTTGCGCATCCACTCCAGTTCTTTCCTGAACGTGTTTTTGGCTTTGTCTATGGTAGCCATTTCACTCTCAATCCTGGCGGCTTTTTTCTCTACATAGTTCTGGTAGTCACCTTTGTAGACATAGATTTTGCTGTTGTCCAGCTCCCATATTTCAGTGCAAACCATGTCAAGAAAATACCTGTCGTGGGTAACCAGCAACAGGGTGATATTTTCTTTGTCCAGGTAATGTTCCAGCCACTCTACCATTTCCACATCCAGGTGGTTGGTCGGTTCATCCATGATCAGCAAGCAATGGTTGTTATTGAAGCCTATATCGATGAGTGTTCTGGCCAGGGCAACCCTTTTTCTTTGTCCGCCGCTCAGGCTTCCCACTTTCTGGTCGAGGTGGTGGATGTTGAGTTTGCTTAAGATCTGCTTGACTTTTGAATCAAAATCCCAGGCATCATGGTCATCCATCGCAATCAGGGCTTCTGAAATCTTGTCTGGATCATTGGAGTCTTCTGCCGCCTCATATTTTTTGATGGCATTGATCACAGGATGGTTGTGGGCAAATATATTGTCAAGAATGCTGGAGCTTTCACTGAACTGAGGATCCTGCTCAAACAGCACCGTGTTGACATCCTTGTTGATCCATACCTTTCCTTCCTCTGCCGTTTCTGTCCCGGAAAGAATCCTCAAAAGGGTTGATTTGCCTGATCCGTTCCTGGCAATCAGGGCTATTTTATCCCCTTCGTTGATGTGAAAGGAAATATTACTAAAAAGTGGTTTGATTCCGTATGATTTGCCAAGGCCCTCAACTGTTACATAATGCATCGTGCAAAGATACAACAATCGGCAGGGGATAAATGCCCCGAAGATTATTTGCCCAACAAGAAGATGAGAAAACAGATCAGCAGGGTCAACACCAATACCAGCGGTATTTTCAACTGATCCATGCGTTGTTCCTGCTTCTTTTTTCTCAGCAATTTTTCCCAGGCGATCACTTCAAGCGGATAATTTTTCAGCATTTTCTTGAAATGGTCTGCCATGAACAAACATCCATCAAGGTTGAGGTGGGAAGACATGCGTAAGGCCGTTTGCAAAGTGGTGGCTTCCATGGTGGGGCTGTTTTCGCTGAGGATGGCCTCGAGCCTGGCATGGCTGAAGAGTTTGAATACATGGTTGAAAAGGATCATCTTGTCCGTTTTGAAACCATCTGTTGTTGAAATATATTGCTCAGCTTTGATGAAAAGCTGAAGGATTTGAGCAGGTTGAACAAAGGTATCCAACTGATGCCCCATCGATTTTTCCAGCCACCGTTGATAGTGGTATTCTTCACGCAATTTTGGGTCGGATAAGACGCCATAGGCTTCCTTGATCTCCCTGAAATAATGATCATTTTCTGTATTTTCTCCTCTTTTGTCTGGATGGTATTCCATGGCCAGGGTCCGGAATGCTTTTTTGATGCTTAAGGCATCAGCCCCTTGTGGGATGCGCAAGGTGGCATAATAATCTTTGACTGGCATTCCTACAAAGTTATTAATTGGATATATTTGTTCATATCAATTTTATTATGAAAAAAATATTCTTGTTTCTGCTTATTGGTGTTTCTGCGTTGGTAAATGCCCAAACTTCAACAACATCCAAAGCAAAAAATTTCTTTGAGTTGAAGGTATATGAATTCAAGACAGCTGAACAACAGGCCGTGATTGACCAGTTTCTGTCAGATGCCTATCTGCCTTACTTGCACAGAAAAGGCATTCAGCATGTTGGCGTTTTCACGGGTATTGCCAATGATACCGCTGCTGTCAAAAAGCTTTATGTATTGGTTCCCTATACGAAACTTGGTGAGATCCCGACCATCAATAAGGCCATGTTCAAGGACAAGGAAGTGGCTGAAAAAGGTGCTGCCTATCTTGATGCCACCAGCGAGTCTCCTGCATACAACAGAATTGTTTCCTATATCCTGGAAGGCTTCAGGCTTGCTCCGGGCCTGATGTTGCCTAAACTAAAGGGTAATGTTGCCGACAAGGTCTATGAACTCAGGAGCTATGAAGGTGCTTCTGAAAAGAAGTACTGGAAGAAAGTGGAAATGTTCAATGAAGGAGGCGAAATCGATATTTTTTCAAGGTTGAATTTCAACCCTGTTTTTTATGCAGAGGTCATCAGCGGACCAACCATGCCCAACCTCATGTACATGACCAGCTTTGAAAGCAAGGCAGACCGTGATGCCCATTGGCAGTCATTCAAAGACGATGCCCAATGGAAAACGCTTTCTGCCAAAAAGGAATATGAAAAGACAGTGAGCAAGAATGTAACACTGTTTCTCCGCGCCAGGCCTTATTCTGACTATTGATTGATGCTCTCCCTTTCAGCTTCAGGCGATACGCCCTATCGGCCCTGACAGATTCCTTGCAAAAGCCTAAAGGCATTATCTTTGTGCAAATTGGCTATCATGGATGAAATCAGTAAGATAATCGAGGCGGTTGGCTTTATAAAGAATAGGCATGCCAATCCTCTTGAGGTGGGGGTCATTCTAGGAAGTGGGTTGGGCGGATTTATTGAGCATGTCGAAGTATATACTGAGATTTCCTATACTGAAATTCCCCATTTCCCGGTTTCAACCGTTGAGGGTCATAGTGGAAAACTGATCCTGGGCAAGGTAGGAGACAAGGCTGTGGTGGTCATGGCCGGCAGGTTCCATTATTACGAAGGGTACACCGCACAAGAGGTGGTTTTTCCGGTGAGGGTGATGCAGGCATTGGGTGCGCAGTTTCTTTTTGTTTCCAATGCGGCAGGTGGCGTCAATCCAGGATTCAAGGTCGGTGACCTCATGATCATCAAAGACCATATCAGTTTTTCCATTGTCAATCCTTTGCTGGGAAAAAATATTGCTGCACTGGGTCCTCGTTTCCCAGACATGAGTGAGCCTTATTCAAAAGCACTGGTTAGCAAGGCCCATGCAGTGGCCTCAACGCTTGGACATTCCCTGAGGGAAGGTATTTACTACGGTGTTACAGGTCCAACTTTTGAAACCAGGGCAGAGTACAAGATGATTCACCTGTTGGGTGCTGATGCCGTTGGGATGAGCACCGTACAGGAAGTAATTGCCGCCATCCATTGTGGCATGACGGTATTTGCCATGAGCGTGATTACTGATCTTGGCATCCGCGAGGAGGACAATATCATCACCCACCAGGAAGTGCTGGATGCAGCCAATATCGCAGCACCAAAACTGACATCCATTTTCAAAACAATGATCGAGACCCTGGATCTTGTTTCTACAAACTGATTCATCACCTATTCATGAACGGCAATTTCATCAAATCAATACAAGCGCAGAAGCCTCCAAGAACAGGGATGCTTCTCTTGTTTTTGTTGGTGATGGCTATGCTCTCAACTTTTTCTGCTGCTGCACAAATGCGCGGGATGATGCGTAGCATGCAGGGGATGGGTTCCAGGATGGGAGGTAGTGGATCGGGTGGGGGAAGTGCAGGTGGAGGAGGAAGTGATTCCCTTAGTTTTGAAAAACGCAAGTTCTCAGATGATTCTGTCAATGTCCGTTTTCGCTATCTTGATACAGCCCGATACAATGTCTTCGATTCCTCCATCAACGATTTTTTTCGCAGGGTTCCCCTCAAGGCAGACCTCATCAACATTGGGCACAATGGCAATGCGACAAGGCCTATTCTATTCTCTCCGATGAGAATGCCTGGCTGGGATGCCGGTTTTCATGCACTCGATCCATTTGCCCTGAAGATTTCAGATACGCGGTTCATGAATACCACCAAGCCCTTTACTGAATTAGGCTATCTGGTGGGGAGCAAGGCTGAGCAGCAGATCAGTATTTTGCATACACAGAATGTGATGCCCGATTGGAACTTCGTGCTGGAATACAGGCTGGTCAATGCACCTGGGACATTCAATTCCCAAAACACCAACCACAACAACATCCGGTTCAATTCAGATTATACCTCAAAAAGCAAGCGGTATCATGCCTACCTGATCCTGCTTTCGAATGCATTGCAAACCGCAGAAAACGGTGGTATTACAGATGAATCCTTGCTGGTGAATCAAAATCCTGCTTACGACGACAGGTTCAACATCCCAACCAATCTTGCATCTGCTGCCTATTCTTCCAGGAATTTTTTCAATGTCAAATTGATCACTGGTAACAGGTACACAGATAAACACCTCTTGCTGAGGCAACAGTATGATTTTGGTATCAAAGATTCTGTAGTGACAGATTCAACTGTTGTGCGTTTTTTCTATCCCAAGCTCCGCTTGGAACATACGGTTCAATCCAATGGTTATGCCTATCATTTTCTGGATGTGCAGGCACGCAATGCAGAAAATTTTTACAAGTCCAATTATGGGTTTGCCAATGTTCCAGATACAGTGGACCTCAATAGCAATTGGTCGGTCTTGAAAAATGATTTTTCCATCATTCAATTTCCCGATTCAAAAAACCCATTGCAGTTTTTAAAAGCTGGCATAACCCTGCAGCAATTTTCCTCCTCTCCTGATTCATTGAGGGATGTTTTTGGTAACCTCATGTTGCATGGGGAATACAGGAACCGGACCCGTAATAAAAAATGGGACATGCTCTTGTATGGTGAGTTTTATGCTGCTGGCAGGGATGCGGGCAATTACAATGTGCAGGCCAACCTCCAGACAAAACTTGGCCCATTGGGATCGTTGGAACTTGGGTTTAACAACATCAACCGTTCTCCTTCTTACCTCTATGCCAGAAAAACTGCTTTTCCTGTTTTCAGAACATCCAGTTTCAATGATGAAAATGTAACAGCCATCAATGCTGGCCTCTTTCTGAATGGTGTAAAGGCAAGGCTGAGCTTCAGTTATTTTCTGCAGTCCAATTACACTTATTTCAAGGATTACAAAACAGTGGCGCAGTACGCACCATTGTTCAATTTTGTTCGGGCTGGCATCAGCCGGGAAACTGCGTTGGGTAAAAAATGGAAATGGTACCTTGATCTTCATGTTCAAACCAAGGCAGGTGCTGCCCCCATTCATTTGCCACTGCTTTATACCAGGAATAGGTTGTCTTATGAGGCAAGACCTTTTCGCAATCTCGTGATTGCCTCTGGTATTGATTTGCGGTATGTCAGTGCATATTTTGCAGATGGGTATTCACCCCTGACAGGGCAGTTCTTTTATCAGGACCAGCGTAAATTGTCTCCAAGGCCAGAGATTACTGGCTTCACCCATTTCAGGATCAGAAGTTTCACAGCCTATCTCAGGTTAGAGAACCTGAATACGGCAACGCTGAAATATGGCTTTGGGTTCAAAGAAAATAACCTTTCGGCGCCCAATTATCCCAATCCCGGCATGGTATTCCGGTTGGGGATTTTTTGGAATTTTGTGAATTAATCATTTTTCTGTTAAAATGCTACTTTTTTCAACCTCAATAGGTTTTTGTTGTTAATTTTGTAGAGTGAAAAAAATCCTCTCCATACTGTTGCTCATGGTTTACACTGCCGCCAGCAGTGGAACTGTAATCAGTGCACATTATTGTATGGGAGATTTGGCTGCAGTATCTTTTGGAGAGCGCGACAGCCATGGATGTGAATTTTGTGGAATGGAGGATGAGGGATGTTGTCACGATCTTCCACAGGTAATTAAAATTGACAATTCTGTTCTTGAGAGCCAAGTGATTGCTGGTTTTGATTTCAGTCCAGCATTTTCATCAGTCCTCTTTTTTGACCATTATAACAGTTCGTTTACTTGTAAAACGCCCAATACAAAAAGCTTTTTCCATAGGCAGTTTATTAAGCCTCCGCCCTATCTCCTGAACTGCAATTTCAGGATTTGAGTTGTTTTTGAGTAGTATTTCACTGCTCAACAACTTCATTGGTCATCTTACTTTACTCTTATCTATCAAAAATCAATCAAAATGAATACTAAAATATCATTTTCAATACTCCTGTTCGCGTTATTGTTCTCCACCTCAATGTTTGCCCAAAAATCAGAGGAAATCAAGGTTTGGGGAAACTGCGGCATGTGTAAAAAAGTCATTGAAACTGCTGCAATAAAGGCCGGTGCTTCAACCGCAAGCTGGAGTGAGGAAACCAAAATACTCAATGTTTCTTACAAGCCAAAGAAGACTGATGCCAAGGCCATTCAGGAGGCCGTTGCAGCATCCGGTTACGATACACAGGATGTTACCGCACCAACTGAAGTTTACAACAAGCTCCATGGTTGCTGCCAATATGAAAGAAAAGCTGCAGCTGTTGTGGTCAAAGATGGTGCAAAAAAAGAATGCTGCGGCATGGAAAACTGTGACCACAAGATGGACTGCTGCAAAGACGGAAAATGTGAAAAAGACAAGGCTTGCTGCAAGGATGGAAAATGTGAGAAGGGCAAGGAATGTTGTAAGAAATAATCAATCACCAAAGGGCCCGATCTCAACAGATGGGCCCTCATTTCAACCATCATGACTAAAATTTTAAGCCTGATCATGGGTATGCTCCTGTGGTCAACTATTTCATTTTCACAAATCAGCAAGGCCAGTCTGCAGGCCAGCGGCCTGACCTGTGCTCTTTGTGCAAAATCCATTTATACCAACCTTACTTCCCTTGATTTTATTGATAGCGTGGATACAGATCTTGAAACATCATCTTTCTTGATTGTTTTCAGGCCTGGAGCTAAACTGGACATCGAAGCAATACGGAAGAAAGTGGAAGATGCCGGTTTCTCTGTTTCAAAACTTTTGTTGAAAGTGAATCAGGCCGGTTTAGCTATTGGGCATGATAAAAAGGTCAAAATAGGGGACAATGTTTTCCACTTCATTGATGTCAAAGCCCAGCAATCTCCATCCAGTTTTGAGATAAGGGTGATTGACCAAAAGTTTTTATCAGCCAAAGCGTTTAAGAAACAGACCACAGGATCAAAAGTTCCTTGTTATCAATTCACCAAATCCACTCCCTGCGTCATGCCCGAAGGAATTGGGGGAGCAGTGGGAATTTTTCATGTTACGTTATGATCCCTTACAAATTGCGTTTACCGCTGATTTTTGGTTTCCTGGTATTGTTTTGCTTTAGCCTTACTGCCCAGGAACTTTATGTTTATAGTGAGCCTGCTTCCAACGTTCCAGCAAAGTCTTTGTCTTTTAAATATGCAGGCAAGTGGATGGGGGAATCTGCACTCGGACATAAACATACAACATCCAGGCAAATGGCGGAATCATCTATAGGATTGGGTAAATTCCTTATGCTCAGGCCGGCAATAAGCTTTGGTAATATGTACAATACATATCCAGACCAAAAGCTGAGGTTTGAATCTGCCTCCATTTATGCAAAACTGAGGTTATTGTCTGTTGATGATGTTCACCGCCATTTCAGGGCAGCTGCATTTGTTAAGGGGATCATCAGTAAGAACGATTTGCAATACGAGGAAATTACCGGGGATGGAGACCAGACAGCCATTCAGGGAGGATTGATTCTGACACAACTCCTGCACAAGCTTGCCATCTCTGGCACGGGTTCCCTGGTGGAGGTAATGCATCCAGACCGGTGGAAAGACTTTGGTGGGCAAACTTTTTATGGTTACCGGTCGTTTAACTACAGTCTTTCCACAGGGTATTTACTTCTCCCCAGAAAATATACAAGCTATGAACAGACGAACTTCAACATTTATCTGGAACTGATTGGCTCAAGGGGTCTCGACAGGGATTATTCCTTTATGGACCTGGCCCCAGCCATACAGCTGATTGTGAACAGCAATGCGAAAATCAATGCAGGTTATCGCTTCCAGATCAGTGGAGGGGCTTACCGGATGGGTACCTCCTCTCTGTCCATCAGTTATGAGCGCAGTTTCCTCAATGTGATCAAGCGGAAGAAGAAATGAGAAATATCATCAAAATCTGTATCAGGTGCTTGCGGATAGTGTTTACCAAGCGGCAATGCTGCAAATAGTGCATTTGAATTACGCCGAAAATCCTATCTTCAGATAGTGAAAAAGGTAATCTTTTTTATTGTTGCCATTCAGATCATCAGCTCTGGGCATTTTATGGATGAGTTGGTTAAGTTTGACAATCTCGTGGACCATTTCTATGAGCACAAAAACAGCAGTCAGCCCTTGTCCGCCATTGAGTTCATTCAATTCCATTATTTTGACAGCAACCATGAAAATTCAGATCCTGTTAGGCATGCAACCCTTCCTTTGAGGAATACAGGAATTTCGTTCACCCAGGTATACCATCCACCAGTGGAGTCTTTTCATTTAGCACCATTGTGGCAGTCGGACATGTCCAATTTTAATCCGATCAGCAAGGGTATGATGCCACAGTGTCATCAGTTTTCTGTTTTTCAGCCTCCAAAATGCAGCTGATTTTTTTAGGTACCCGTTCACAAAAAAAATCAGAAATCATGTTGAATGCAATCATCCGCTTTTCCATCAGGAACAAGCTCATCATAGGATTATTTACATTGGGATGGATCATTTGGGGCGCAATAGAGTTGTTTAAACTTCCGGTTGACGCCCTTCCAGACATCACTTCCAATCAGGTTCAGGTCATTACAGTTTCACCCACCCTCGGTTCGCTTGAGGTGGAACGATTGATTACTTTCCCCATCGAGCAGGCATCATCCAACATACCGGATATCAAAGAGATAAGGTCTATTTCTAGATTTGGTCTCTCTGTAGTTACGGTTGTATTTGATGATGACAAAGACATTTATTGGGCCAGGCAACAGGTGAGTGAGCGGATGCTGCTGGTCAGGGACGAAATCCCCAAAGAAGCAGGTACCCCTGAGCTAGCCCCTGTCACCACAGGACTGGGTGAAATTTATCAGTATATCGTTCGACCTAAGAAAGGATATGAGGATAAATATGACCTCACTGAATTGCGCACCATCCAGGACTGGATCATCAGGAGGCAATTGTTGGGAACTCCTGGTGTTGCCGATGTGAGCAGTTTTGGTGGTAAGCTAAAACAATACGAAGTAGCCATTGATCCTGTGAAATTGAAAGGGGCAGGGGTGACATTTGACCAGGTATTCAATGCCATCCAGAACAATAACCAGAATTCAGGGGCTGCCTATATTGAGAAAGGTCCTTCACTTTTGTTTGTAAGGTCAGAAGGGCTTGTCAAATCAATTGAAGAGATTCAAAATATCTATGTGGCCAAATCTGCTGCTGGCACCCCTATTTACATCAGGGATATTGCAGAAGCAAGAATTGGCAGCCCAGTGCGGTATGGCGCTCTTACCTACATGGATGAAGGAGAAGTGTCTGGGGCCGTGGTGCTCATGTTGAAAGGAGAAAATGCTGCTGATGTGATAGGGCATATTGAGGAGCGCATGAAGCAAATTGAAAAGAGCTTGCCAGAGGGGGTAGAAATCAATACTTTTCTGGATCGCACCAAAATGGTCAACCGCACATTGGGGACTGTAAAGACCAATTTGCTGGAGGGGGCGATGATTGTTTTACTGATCCTGGTTTTTTTCCTGGGAAACCTCCGGGCAGGGCTGATTGTAGCTTCAGTAATCCCACTGGCCATGCTGTTTGCTGTGGGCATGATGAACCTTTTTGGTGTGACAGGAAACCTGATGAGTTTAGGAGCGCTCGATTTTGGATTGATTGTTGATGGTGCAGTAATTATAGTGGAGGCAGTACTCCACAGGCTGCACTCCAATAAGCACATGGGCCTGCAACTGAGACAGGGCCAGATGGACCATACCGTTGAACAATCTGCAGGAAGAATGATGGGAGCTGCAGTGTTTGGACAAATCATCATCCTTATCGTTTATATCCCCATCCTTAGCCTAACCGGCATCGAAGGCAAGATGTTCAAGCCCATGGCACAGACTGTCGCATTTGCACTGGTAGGGGCCTTTATCCTCTCCCTTACCTATGTGCCGATGATGACAAGTGTTGTGTTGAGCAAAAAACTCAACCATAAGGAAAATATTTCTGATCGAATGATGTTGAAGCTTCAACATGGTTTTCAAAGGGCCTTGGACAGGTTGCTGCAGCATCCGAGGAAAGTGGTGGCTGCTTCCGTTGCTCTTTTGGTTCTTTCATTTTATGTTGCTTCAACCTTGGGTGGTGAATTCATTCCTGAATTGGAAGAGGGTGATTTTGCCATTGATGCCAGGTTGATGACTGGGAGCTCATTGGGAGAAACCGTTGATGCCACCACCAAAGCCGTTCATGAATTGAAAAAGTTTCCTGAAGTACAAAAAGTGGTCACCCGGATAGGCGCCAGTGAAATTCCCACTGACCCCATGCCCATTGAAATGACCGATATCATCGTCAACCTGAAACCCAAAAACGAATGGACCAGTGCATCCACTTATGATGAACTGGCGAACAAGATGAGCGTTGCCATTGGAAAGGTACCTGGATTGACTGGTGGTTTTCAGTACCCTGTGCAGATGCGTTTCAATGAATTGATCGCGGGTGCGAAACAAGACGTTGTTTGCAAGATATTTGGTGAAGACCTGGATACCCTTGCTTTTTATGCCGCACAATACGAAGAGGTCATTCACAAGGTGGAAGGAGCAAAGGATGTTTTTACTGAAAGGGTAACAGGCCTTCCCCAGATTGTCATCAAGTACAAACCCAATGCCATCGCTGCTTATGGCTTGAGCATTGCGGATGTCAACAGGGTGCTCAGGGCCTCTTTCGCAGGAGAATCTGCCGGTCAGGTCTATGAAAATGAAAGGCGCTTCGACCTTGTTTTGCGCTTGAAGGAAAACAGGCGAAATGATCTGACAGACATCAAAACCCTCATGATTACCAATCCCGATGGGATTTCGGTTCCCCTTGAACAGGTAGCGGAAATTGGTATTCAGGAAGGTCCCAACCAGGTTCAGCGGGAGGATGCCAAGCGAAGAATTACAGTGGCTTTCAATGTCAGGGACAGGGATGTTCAATCTGTTGTTGAGGAGGTTCAATCCAAGGCAGAGAAAACCATTGCATTGCCTGCTGGATATTATGTGAAATATGGTGGGCAATTTGAGAACCTCGTCGAGGCAAAAGATCGGTTGATGATTGCTGTACCTATTGCCTTGTTGTTGATCCTGTTGATCCTGTATTTTTCTTTTGGCTCACTGAGATACGGGTTGTTGATTTACACAGCCATTCCGCTTTCTGCCATTGGAGGCATTTTATTGTTGTGGATGCGCGACATGCCATTCAGTATCTCAGCTGGGGTAGGGTTCATCGCGCTTTTTGGCGTGGCGGTTTTGAACGGAATTGTATTGATCAATGAATTCAACAGACTGAAGAATGAAACCCAAATGAACATGAAGGATCTTGTGTTGAAAGGCACCGCTACCAGGCTAAGGCCTGTATTGATGACTGCTGCTGTTGCTTCGCTGGGATTTCTGCCCATGGCATTGAGCACAAGCTCTGGCGCTGAGGTGCAGCGCCCACTGGCTACGGTGGTGATTGGTGGATTGATTTCAGCCACCTTGCTTACCTTATTTGTGTTACCAGTGCTCTATGTTTGGGTAGAAAAAAGAAAAGGTTCTATCAAGGCACCGGCACTTACCCTGCTGCTGGGATTCTTTTCCCTTGTTGCAAGCAGCCAGACAATGGAGTCGCCATTGAGTGGGCATGTTCCCAATACCAGGCCTGCAGCTTCATTGCCACTTGACTCCATCATCGCCATGGCAGACAGGAATGCATTAACCCTCAAAATGGCTCAAAAACAGGTAGAATATTATGCAGGGCTAAAGAAAAAATCAGCAGAGATTCCCAAGACTTCTTTTGGTGCTGAATATGGTAACATCAACAGCGCCTCCAATGATACCCGGTTTTTTCTGAACCAGCAGTTCCAATTGCCCAAGGTCTATGCAAGACAAAAAGAAGCATACCAGAAGACAGAAGGTCTGCAGGAGGCGAAGAAATATCTTGAGCAGGCGGAGCTTCATCATGCCATCAGGCAACTCTGTTACAGGATCATGGATCTTGATAGAAGGGATGAAATTTTATACCGGTTTTTAAGGGTTTTTTCTGAGTGGCAGAAAAAAGCAGAGGCACAGCAAAAAGCAGGTGACATCAATGGAGCAGCCTTGAATGCCATTGCGTTGCAAACAAAGCAGTACCTCTTCCAGAAAAAACAGTTGGAAGCAGACCGGTATGCATTGATACAGGAGTTGAATGGGATGATCATGTCGGGTAACAACTTTACACCATCATTAGAAAATGTGGTCGATAAAAATATCCCTGCACTCATTGCCTCATTTGAAAATCATCCTTCTATCCAAATGGCAGAGGCAGCGGTCAAGGAACAGGTTGCACAAACAGCCCTGGAGAAGAACAGGCTTGCCCCCGATTTCAACCTGGGCTACAGCAATCTTTCTATTACAGGATGGCAAACACCAGACGGGATTTCGCAAAAGTATTATGCACCTTCCTATCGCTTTGGCATTGTTCAGGCAGGGGTTTCCATTCCTGTTTTCAATGGTGCTGCCAAGGCCAAAATCAATGCCGCCAAAATCAAAGAAGAGATTGCTGCCATACAAAAGCAACAGCAGCTTGAAAACCTGAACAGAAGATTGGCTGATGTGGTTTCACGTTTCAATACAGCCAAAGAGGCCCATGAATACTATGTTTCAGAGGGATTGCGGTTGTCGGCGGATAACTGGAGCCAGGCCAGGAAAAGGCTGGATTTGGGCGATATATCTTATTCAGAATACAGCCTCTTGCAGTCGCAGCATTTACAAGTGTTGATTGCTCACGCTGAGACCATTCATCAATTGCAAATGGCATCTGCAGCGTTTCAATTTCTAACAGAAAAAAAATAATTCATGAGATATTCAATGTATTTATTCATCCTCGTTTGCTTGTTCATTCAAAGTTGTTCAGGAAGTAAAACCGCACCTGCCGAAGAAGCAGCTGTTGAAGAAACCAATGAAATCAACCTTACCCAAAATCAATTGAAGGCGCTTGGTCTTCAATATGGAGATCCTGTTAAAACCAGCATGAGCAGCATCATTACGGTGCAAGGTAAAATAGACCTTCCACCACAAAACCTCATCTCTGTCAACTTTCCATTGGGAGGATACCTGAGGAGTACAAAACTCATTCCTGGCATGCACGTATCAAAAGGGGAGGAGATTGCCATCATGGAGGACCAGGCCATTGTTCAGCTGCAGCAGGACTATCTTTCCGCTGCTGCACGGCTTGAATTGGCAGGACTTGAACTGGAAAGGCAAAAGGCCCTTGTGGAGGCCCGTGCAGGAACTTCAAGGGCCATGCAGCAGGCCCAGGCAGAGCAAAAGCTACAGGCTGTTGCGGTCAGGTCTTTGCAGGAAAAACTGAAGTTGATTGGCATTGATGTAAACGCGTTGAATGAATCCAACATTTCTGGGCAGGCATCTGTTCGGTCAACCATCAATGGGTATGTGTCTAAGGTGAATGTAAATACAGGTAAATATGTTCAGCCCACTGAAACCATGTTTGAGTTGATTGATCCGGAAGACATTCATGTGGCACTCACCCTTTTTGAAAAGGATCTTCCTTATGTGCAGAAAGGAAACCAGGTCAGTATTCATTTCATGGATGAACCGGAAAAGACTTATGCTGCAGAGGTGATTCTGGTCAACAAGGGCCTTGATGATGACCGAACCGCCACTGCCCATTGTCATTTTAAGGTTCATCCCAAAAACCTATTGCCGGGTATGTTTGTGGAGGGTGAGTTGTCTGTAAGCAGCAAGATGGTGGATGCCGTTCCTGATGAGGCTGTGGTAAGACTGGGCAACAAGCAATATATTTTTGTCAGGAAATCCGAGAATGTGGTTGAAATGAAAGCAGTCGTTACCGGACTCTCCAAAGATGGAAAAACAGCATTGATCAGTGGCAATGAGGGAATTCCTGCCGGATCCATAGTGTTGAACAATGCCTACAAATTGATGGGGATTCTTAAAAACAGCGGGGAAGAGTAATCCTAGTCGCGGTAGTCTTCCCTTACAGGACTGAATACATCAATCAGTATACAATCGGTATGTGCGATGGCTGAGTGGGGTGTATTAGAGGGAATGACCTTCACCACACCTGGCTCAAGCATAACCGTTTCATCTCCGATTTGCATTTCCATTTTCCCTTCGAGCATCAGGGTTATTTGTTCATGGGGATGATGGTGGGCAGGCAGTTTGCTGCCTGCCTGGATGGTCACCCATCCTAAGGTGGTGCTTTCTCCATGCACGTATTGGCCCATGATTCCTTCTGTCAATAATTTCTTGTTTACTTCATTGAGATGTGGCATGCGATGATGTTTATTGTTCAAAATAGGCTACAGAACCTCCAACCCAGTCTTTGTCCTTGTTGTACCTTACGCCAATCATTTTCCCTTTGCTGAGCCTTGCCAGGTTAGTGGCCAGGGTGGGTCTTTCTTTTCCTTCTTCCCAGACATACATCAGCCTGATTTCTGCTTTTGCAGGTTCATTGGGTGTTTGGATGCAGGAAGCGTACTTGACCTTGCGTTGCAGAATCCAGTGCTCAGGTTGCTGGATGGCCTCAATGTCTTCTTTGTTTACATCAATCACCACACCTTGCCCGGCAAATGAAAACAAGGGTTTCAGTACATAATTGTGCAGGTCTTCCGGGATGCTTTTCACTTCATTGAGGAAAAAAGTTTCCGGAATGAATGGGTGATGAAGAAAAGGCAGGGTGAATTTTGAAATCCTGTAAAACCAGTTGGGGTGGGGCACCCACTCCACATCAAGGTCTGCCCTCAGGTCCACAATTGGCCCAAGGGAATCCTTTACAGCATTCAATTCATCCGCAATGATCCTGTTATAGATTCTTTTGATCCTTGTTTTTACGCCATTGTTGTCATAGTACAATTCTCTTCCTTCTTTTGTTAATGCAGTGATGCAAACCGGCGCAATGCCCAGGTACTCTTCTGTGCAATAAAAATCAATCCTTGTTTTTTGTTGATGCGGTTTTATTTCAAGCAGAATTACTTCTTCTGGCTTGTGTTCTCCAAGGATTACACGTTTGAGAAGCGCTATATAACTTAATTTGTTCAATCCATTGAAGTAGTGGGAAAATCCATCAGGAATCTTGAAATGCCTCTCCAATACCTCCGGATAATAGGCCTGCATGCCAAACAGGGTGGGGAAGCCCTGCATTTCGATGAGGGCAGGAAAAAAACCACCTGTTTCGTTTTCGCAGATCCCGAAATCGAATGCAATAAAATGGGATATGTTGTTTTGCGCCTGAACCATCTCATCAGCAGGGATGGCCCTTTGGGTAAGTGTATTGAAGTCAGGATGGATAATGAAATCGATGATCGATTCACAGGTTTGGATCATTTCCTGCCCAAGCTTTCGGTCAATGAATACAGGGGTCTCTGCAACCCGAAAATCAATGGCACCAGGGTAAGCACTGTTCAGGTCCTTGAGGAAATTTTCATATTTCTCCTGACTGAATGATGCATTGAATTGTTCCCTGATCGTTTGGATCATCTCCTGTGTTTTATGAAAGGCTTTAAGGGTTGTTGATCTTGGCAATGGCCTGCACAATAAAATTGGGCAAGACATGGCTGTTGGTCATGCTGATTTTTTCAGGATCATTGAGTTGCTCAATCATGGACTCCCATTTTTCCTGTCCATGGTTTTCGATCACGGTTTTTTTCTTGTCTTCCCGCTTCAGATACATGCTCATTCCCTGGGCATCGGCCTCTGGATGAAACTGTGTTCCTACCATATAGGCATTGAACCGGATGGCCATGACGGCTCTTTCCAGGTCAATATGGGGCCGCTCTTTTTCAATGCAAAGCATTTTCGCTCCCAATTCCCTCATCCTGTCCAGTTGGGGCTGGACTACCTGAAAGTCGCGGCTGTCAACACCATATATAGGATCGTTGAGTCCATTGAAAACAGGTTCATCCAGACCTGCATCCATCCTGTGCATGGGGAAGACGCCAAATGCAGTAGACTTGCGTTTGGTTACATGTCCCAATTCAAAATAGCGGCAGGCCAGCTGGTAAGAGTGGCAGATGAAAAAAGCGTATTTTTTGTTGATGTTGTTGGCTGCATTGTTCCATGCAACCAAGTCTGAGAGCCATTTGAAATAGGCATTGTCCCAAGCCGTTCCCTCACTTTCCAAAGGACTTCCGGGCCCACCGGTGGAAAGATAAATATCGAATTCCAATGAAGGTAATTCCGCTTTGTTGCGCACTTCAAATTCCTTCCATTCAAGCGACTGATGATGTGCAGTATTCATGCTCACCAACATTTCCCTGATGCACCGCATCCCCTCATTTTGTTGACCATCATAGAGGTCCAGTATGGCAATCCTGATCTTCTTCATTTCGCCTACAAAGGTACATCAAAGGCTGCCAAGAAACTTGGATTCGATATAAGCAGCAACCGCTGGAAAACTCTTGGTTTGTTTGTAGATTTCCAGTTGTCTGTCTGCTCCGGTCCCTTTTTCTAAAATGGTGGTGATGCTTTTAAGGGCTTCCCTGCAGCCCAGTTCATCCACCACATCATCAATAAAATCAAGGAGTTCAAGGATCAAAGCCCTGGTATTCACCTCCTGCTCTTTTCCAAAGTCGATCAGCTTGTCATCAATCCCGTAGCGGGACGCGCGCCACTTGTTTTCATTCACCAGGGCCCTGGGATAAATCATGAAGTTCAGGTTGGCTTCCCTGAGTTTGAACAGCTTGGCACAAATGCACTGGAACAAGGCTGCAAAGCCCACCGTTTCATCAACGGTAAGGGGTACATCGCATACCCTGAATTCAACTGTACCATAAAATGGATGCACCCGAAGATCCCACCAGATTTTTTTGGCATTATCGATGCAGTTGGTTTTGATGAGCAGGTTCACATAATTCTCGTAAGCGCTGTAACTGTCAAAATAATCTGGTATTCCTGTTCTTGGAAACTTATCGAAAACCTTGGTTCTATATGATTTAAACCCAGTTACCCGCCCTTCCCAAAAGGGGGAGTTGGCGCTAAGGGCAAACACATGGGGTAGGAAGTACCTTGCAGAGTTGGCAATGTGAATGGCCATTTCCTTGGAGGGCATGCCAACATGGACATGCAGTCCAAAGATCAGGTTGGATCTTGCGGCATCCTGCATCTCATTGACAATTTCCTGGTACCGGATATGGTCTGTGATCAGCTGTTGGCGCCAGGTGCTGAAAGGGTGTGTTCCTGCCGCACCAACACTGAATCCCAGCGATTCAGCGATGCCATGGATTGTTTTTCTAAGGTTGTAGATATCATGCCTGGCATCTTCAATGTTGTCGCAAACATCAGTGCCCACTTCTACCACCGCCTGGTGCATTTCTGCCTTTACTTTTTCGCTGATGATTTTTTGACCTTCAGCAACTATTTTCTGCTCATGGCTGATCAGCGCTTTGGTTGAAGGGTCAATGACCATGTATTCTTCCTCGATGCCGACCGTAAATTGTTTATAGTTGATCATCTTGAATGGTGGTTTATTTGGTTAGCGGTTTGCCTGTTGCGCTTTTTTTGATATACTCTCCCCATGCGAGGTTGTTTGCTCCTTCTTTCAGGTTTTCTGCAACTTCAATCGCATAATTGGCCGAAGTCTCAACAACCCAGTCAAAATTTTCTTGACCAACACTTTTCAGGTCAGCATCTGGGGCAGGGTTGCAAAAATCAATCGCGTATGGAATGCCATCCCGGATGGCCAATTCAACAGTGTTGAAATCATAACCAAGATGATTGTTGATGTTCAACACAATATCTTCCATGGTCTTCAGCATTTTGGCTGAGGGTTTGAAGTTGGCAACATACCGCAGATGATGGGGGTTGCGTGGTTCGTATGGCATGATGCGGACATGCTTTCTGCCGATGCAATAACAACGGTAATATTCCTCAAACACAATCTCTTCCTGCAAGAGCATGACCAGTTGGCCGGTTTCAGCATGTCTTTCAAAAAACTCATTCATGTCGTTCAGTCGGTAAACATTTTTCCAGCCACCCCCCGCAAAAGGTTTCATGTATGCTGGAAACCCAACATAATCAAAGATACCCTTCCAATCCAGTGGATAGGCCAGGTTGGAAAATGACTCCGCTGAGGTATCGTCTGGGAGTTCCCTTGAAGGAAGGATAACTGTTTTTGGGACCGGCACACCAATTTTGGTGGCCAAGGCATTGTTGAAAAACTTTTCATCGGCGCTCCACCAGAAAGGATTGTTGATGACAGCCGTACCAGAGATGGCAGCATTTTTGAGGAATGCCCTGTAAAACGGAACATCCTGGGATATCCTGTCAATGATTACAGCATACCCTGAAGGGTCGCCCTGGATGACCTTGTCAATTTTTACCTGTGCTGCTGAAATGCCTTTGATATTCTTTTCATTGATCCTTGTGATCAATGCTTCTGGGAAAGATCTTTCCTTGCCATGCAGGACACCAATTATTTTCGCCATGTTGTTTACTTGTTGACCTAAGTTAATGATTTTTATTTATGCAGCTCCGTTTGTACTTCAACCCAATACTAGATTCCTTTTCCTATTTTTGTCGCCACTCAAAGCAGTAAAAGCATACGATGGGCGATGTTTCTAGTTTCCAGGTTCAATCCAGTTTTCTTTCCAGGCAAGTAAAGGTTGATGTCTATGAAAAAAAAGCCGCTTGCCCTTCATCGCCTGTAGCACTGTTGCTCATCAACGATGGCCAAGATCTCCCATCAATGGGCTTTGCTAGTGTGCTTGAAAAGCATGTCCATTCATTCTGCAGGCTGATTTGCGTTGGGATACATGCTGGTCCTGAAAGGAAACAGGAG
Source organism: Chitinophagaceae bacterium (assembly GCA_947463105.1). Taxonomy (GTDB): domain Bacteria; phylum Bacteroidota; class Bacteroidia; order Chitinophagales; family Chitinophagaceae; genus Pollutibacter. The sequence goes on along the minus strand of CANHSD010000001.1, from coordinate 10,830 downwards.
TATGGTGTTGCGGGCTTTCCAGATTTTATGCAAAGGGGAGCAAGTGCCGGAGCTTACGCATCATTCATATTAAAAGAGTTGATGCCCCTGCTTCACCAAAAAACAAATGCAGGCCAGTTCGATAAAAAATACCTGGCTGGGTTTTCCCTGGGTGGACTGATGGCTTTTGATATGGCCATTGATCATCCGCTGGACTTCAGTGCTGTTGGCGTTTTCAGCGGATCCTTCTGGTGGCGATCCAAATCTTTGGAAGATGGCTATGTGGAAGAGCGCGACAGGATCATGCACGCCAAGGTCAGGAAGGCTGCCTATCATGAAAACAGGAAGTTTTTTTTACAGGTGGGCGCCTTGGATGAAAAGGAGGACAGGAACAAAAATGGGATCATCGATTCCATTGATGATACCCTGGGAATCATTGAAGAACTCGAAGACATCGGATACAAAAAAGGAACAGACATCGAGTACCTCGAAATCGCGGATGGCCGACATGATATTACAACCTGGGGCAGGGCCATGCCTGCTTTTCTCAGTTGGTTGAGCGACCTGAAATAAAAAAGGCATTCCAAAAGATTGGAATGCCTCAAATGATATTGGCAGATTGCTTATTTCACTTTGAACGCAACTTCTGCATTTTCCCAACGGATGAAAACCTTGTTTCCGGCAACTTCAAAAGCCAGTTTTTCATTGAAGGAAGATGATTTACCAGGCTTCACTTTTACCCTCAGTACATCCTCGTCTTGCTTGTAGCTGTATGAACCCCATTGCTTTGGGTTTTTGTTGAAAATGATGGTCCACTCGTTTTCTTCAGGAATCGTGAACAAGGCATACTTTCCTTTGGCCAGGGCCTGTCCTTCTATCTTAACATCTGCATCAATTTCAAATGTGGTGGCGTCATTGGCGCCAGTTCTCCAAACTTTTCCGAAAGGAACCAATTCTCCCCAAATCTTTCTGCCTTTGACAGAAGGAGCGCCATAATTGATGGTGACTTTAGCATCGCCCGCTTTTCCTGTAGCTGTTACAGCTGGGCTGGGTTTTGCATTTTGCGCCAGCAAGGAAATGCTGAAGGAAGAAAACAAGAGGAACATTGTTGCGTAGAGTAGATGTTTCATGTGCTTTTTTTTTAATAACGTTTTGAAATTTGATTGGTTCAATGGATCAACTGCCGTCGGTACAGTTGGATGGTATTTTCAAGACCCAAATATAGTGCATCGCAGACAAGTGCATGCCCAATGCTTACTTCATCGATAAAAGGAATCTCCTGGACCAGGTAATGAAGGTTGTCAAGGTCGAGGTCATGGCCGGCATTGATTCCCATGCCCAACGCCTTTGCTGTTTCGGCTGCTGTAACATAAGGGGCGATGGCGGATACCCTGTCGGTTTTGAAATGATGGGCATAGGATTCAGTGTAGAGCTCGATCCTGTCTGTGCCAGTGAGTGCAGCACCTGTTACCATGGCTGGGTCGGGATCACAGAAAATACTGGTCCTGATGCCGGCTGACTTGAAAATACCAATCATTGCTGTGAGGTAATCCCGGTGTCTGACCGTATCCCATCCATGATCTGATGTCAACTGGCCTTCCGCATCGGGAACCAGGGTAACCTGATCTGGCTTTACCTCAAGTACCAGCTGAACAAATTTCTCCTCTCTGCAATTCCCTTCAATGTTGAACTCTGTGGTGAGCACCTTCTTGAGCTCCCTTACATCCGCGTAGCGGATATGTCTTTCGTCTGGTCTTGGATGAACCGTGATACCCTCAGCGCCAAACTGCTCAGCATCCAAAGCAACCTTGATCAGGTCTGGGTTGTTTCCGCCCCTGCTGTTCCTGATGGTGGCTATTTTGTTGATGTTGACGGAAAGGCGGGGCATATGAGGTTGAAGGGGTTGAGGGGGGTGAAGTGGTTGAGGGAGGTTTAGGGATGTATAGAGAAAGTGAAAGAGGCTGAACCCATCTGCCTTTAGAAAAACAGGTTCAACCTCCCCAACCTCCGGTTGGCAAGCTCAAATTCTCTCAACCGCTCTAAACAAATATTAGTACCTATAGTGCTCCGCCTTAAACGGACCGCTCTTGGCGATACCAAGATAGTCCGCCTGCTCGGTAGTCAGTTCATCCAGGACCACACCAATTTTAGAAAGATGCAACATGGCAACTTTCTCGTCCAGGTGCTTGGGCAAAACATAAACGTTTTTATCGTACTGGGCATTGTTTGTCCAAAGTTCGATCTGTGCCAGGGTCTGGTTGGTGAATGAGTTGCTCATCACAAAGCTTGGATGACCTGTGGCACAACCAAGGTTGACCAGGCGGCCTTCTGCCAACAGAATGATGTCTTTTCCGTCCACATTGTAAATATCAACCTGTGGCTTGATGGTATCTTTTGTATCACCATAGTTGGTATTCAACCAGGCAACATCAATTTCAATGTCAAAATGTCCAATGTTACAAACAATGACCTTGTCTTTCATGGCCTTGAAATGGGCGCCTGTGATCAGGTCGCGACAGCCAGAGGCGGTAACCACGATGTCAGCTTCTTTGACCGCATCGATCATTTTTTTCACTTCAAAGCCATCCATGGCGGCCTGAAGAGCACAAATCGGATCAATCTCGGTAACAATTACCCGGCATCCGGCTCCTAAAAGAGAAGCCGCTGAACCTTTACCCACATCACCATAACCTCCAACAACGGCTACCTTACCCGCCATCATCACGTCAGTTGCCCTTCTGATGGCATCCACCAATGATTCCTTACAGCCGTATTTGTTGTCAAACTTTGATTTGGTAACTGAGTCATTGACGTTGATCGCGGGCATCGGCAATGTGCCTTTTGCTACGCGCTCATACAACCTGTGAACACCGGTAGTGGTTTCTTCAGAGATTCCTTTGACATGAGGAATCAGATCAGGGAACTGGTCCAGTACCATGTTGGTCAGGTCTCCGCCATCATCTAGGATCATGTTCAATGGCTTGTCGCTGCTGCCAAAAAACAGGGTTTGTTCGATACACCAATCCGCTTCCTCGATGCTTTGTCCTTTCCAGGCAAAAACACCGATACCTGCAGCAGCAATCGCAGCAGCGGCATGGTCTTGGGTAGAGAAGATATTACAAGAGCTCCATTTCACCTCAGCGCCCAGGGCAACCAAGGTCTCGATCAATACGGCAGTTTGAATGGTCATGTGCAGACAACCCGCAACCCTCGCGCCTTTCAATGGCTGAGAGGCGCCATACTCTTCCCGAAGGGCCATCAAACCGGGCATTTCTGCCTCAGCGAGCCTGATTTCTTTTCTTCCCCATTCTGCGAGGGTAATATCCTTAACCTTGTACGGTAATGCAAAGTCGAGTTGTGCGGTAGTTGACATGTAATGTAAATTTTGCGCAAAGTTAACTTTTATTGGATAAAAACCTTCATCAGAGAGGATTTTTCGTGAGGTCAAGCGTCATGATATAATCATCCAGAACATGACCATGTTCTATGACAGTGACTATATCCTGTTCAATGGCAAACCCCACATGCTGGTAGAACCCAACGGCTGGATTTCTTTTGTGCACATTCAACTCAAGTTCTTTGCATCCCAGGGGCATGCTTTCTGCTGCGATGAATTTTAACATGGCCCTGCCAATGCCTTTTCCATGCATGGCGGGTTGCAGATAGAGCTTGTGCACCCTGAACCGTTCAGGCTGATTGGCTATTTTCATGGAGTAGGAGGCATAGCCAACAGTTTGGTCATTCCATTCAACCAAAATAAAGTGGTGGCCTGAAATTTCGATTTGTTGGGCAAGGGCTTCTGAGCTGTACCAGGTGTTAAGCAAGAATTCAATTTGAGCCATGGGAACAACCGAGGGATAGACTTGGTACCATATCTCTTCGCTCAGTCTTCTGATTGTTGGAATTGACTCAAGTGATACTTTGGTTATCTTCAACATGATATTGGTTTATATTTTGTAAGGCTGATATTTTTAGATGTTCTTTGATAGCTTTTTTGGACAGAATTATGCCAGTTACCAGCGAAACCATTGCTCCAAAGAACATCAGCAAGCTGGCATTGTCGGTGCTAGTTCTATGGCTTTCTTGCAGGAACAGGAAAAAATCATAACTACCATGAAAGACAATCGCCCAAAAAACACCAAAAAACAGTAAAAAACGTTCTTTTTGGACTGAAAAACGTGCTTTTCCCATGAAATAACCCATAATTATGGCAAAACTGGCGTGGGCGGGAACAGCCAGAAACATGCGCATGATGCCGGTCATCAATCCATTTTGGCTGACATAAGCGATGTTTTCAACAGTAGCAAATCCCATCCCCACCATTACGGCATATACGATTCCATCAAAAGGCTCGTCAAACTCCCTTTTTCGGTACGCATACCATAGCAGCATCAAAAACTTGCACATTTCTTCGGGTAATGCCACAAAAAAATAGGCATTTATGGCTATTCCGGTGGTAGTTTTGAAGAAAGCAGGGAAAATTGATGGGAAGAAGGCCGCAGCGATTTCCATGCCTAAAGCTGGCAAAACGCTGAGCATTCCAAGCAGGAAGCTGATGATGAGATGTCTTCTGGGCTCTCTGTTGTACTGATCCTTGAAAATGATATATGCTGAAATTGCCACTCCGGGGGCAATGGCCAAAATGAGCCAGTTCATGAAATGATTTTCATGAAGTTAAAAACTTATTGCTTTTGGAACCAGATTGTTCTATAATTTAGTTTAGGCAAACTTGATGCGTTAGTGAAGGTTGAGATAGAATTACTTATTTATTTTTAATAATTAAATCAATTAACTATATATAAATCAATTTATTATGGGTTTTATTTATAAATTGACTTTATCAATAGTTTTTATCTTTTCTGTTTCCATTTCTACCTATGGTCAACGATTCGGGGCCAATCCCTCTTCAGTTAAATGGAAAAAAATTAGGGGAGCTGCTGCAGAAATAGTCTTTCCCCATGGATCGGATAGTGCTGCTATGCGTGTCAATGCAATTACCCGGATGTTGGAAAACCAGTCTTCTGGTCGGTTGGGAAATGCCAGTTTGCGGATACCCATTGTGCTACAAACACTTCCCACTGTTTCAAATGCCTATGTTGGACTAGGCCCCTGGAGGAGTGAATTCTTTTTGTTTCCTCCTCAGGATGCCCTGAACCTGGGTTCAACCAGTTGGCTTGACAATTTGAGCGTTCATGAATACAGGCATGTGCATCAATATGCCAATTTCCGTAAAGGCCTTTCAAAATTTGCCTACCTGATTGCAGGGCAGGAAGGTCAGACCTTGGCCAACTCCGCATCTGTTCCGGACTGGTTTTTTGAAGGTGATGCTGTTTATACTGAAACAAAATACCTCAGCCAGGGTCGGGGCAGGCTCCCTGGTTTTTATGATCCTTTCCGCAGTCTTTGGCTGGCCAATAAGAAATATGGCTATCAGAAGCTGAGAAGTGGTTCGATGAAAGACCTGGTTCCCAATCATTATGCATTGGGTTATCTGCTGGTTGCCTATGGGTATGGCAGGCATGGGGATGGCTTTTGGGCAAAGGTTACGGATGATGCTGCCAGGTTCAAGGGGCTGATTTATCCACTCCAATCTGCCATCAAAAGGCATACTGGTCTCAAATTCAATGCTTTTGTAAAGCATGCGATCGATTCGTTTCAGTCAAAAATGCCTGTAGTGGCAAATCATCCCTCGGTTCTAATGATCAATAAGTTGGATACCAAAAGGGTGGTTGATCATCATTTTCCCATTTGGCTCGGAGGGGATTCTATCCTTGCCCTCCGCAAGGCCTACAACCAATTGCCCCATTGGGTGATTTTTAACCAAGGTAAATTGTCAAGATTGGGGGTCAAGAACATCGGTGTGGATGATTATTATACCTATAAAAGGGGGATTATTGTCTATGCCGCATATTCACCTGATCCCAGGTGGCAATGGAAGGAAAGCAGTGACATCACCCTGTACAATATTCATGACCGAACATCGCAGCGTGTTACCAAGGGCAAGAGGTATTTTTCTCCGGATTTGTCCAATGATGGGCAGCAGTTGATTGCGGTAGATATTGCGCCGGGGGGTAAAACCAGCCTAGATTTGATCAAACGGGAAACCGGTGAAAGGGTGAAAAGATTTGAAAATGTTTCCGGTTTATACTTTAGCTATCCTATTTTTAATCATTCGGATTCAATTGTTTATGTTATTTCTAGAAAAGACAATGGTACATCGGCCCTGATGCGATTGGATTTGAACAGTGGTTCCTTTTCGGAAGTATTGCCGTATACCAATGCACCCATGTCTTTCCTCCGGCTCAGGGGAAACAAGCTTGTGTTTACTGTTTCCCAGGGTCAGACCAACCAGTTTTGGGAGCATGATCTGGTGTCTGGAAAAACCGGCGTCCTGGCAGAAGGGGTTACAGGATCTTATGCCGGAGACATCCATGAGGATGGTAGAAAAATTGTTTACAGCAGTCCTTCAGCAGAGGGTGAGCAGGTGTATAGTGCTGATTATCACTTTACGGAGGCCAATATCCATCCACTGAAAAAAGCAAGTGAAGCTGACCTGATGGCCGGTGTCAAAGCTTCCACTGATCCCATTTCTGATTATAAAAAGGCTGAGGGTCTGTTCCGGATTCATTCCTGGAGGCCTTTTTATGAGCAACCCGAATGGAGCTTTTCCCTCTATGGGCAGAACCTGCTGAATACGATGGTTTCCTCCTACGAATACCTTTACAATGAAAACGAGGGGTCTCATCGGGTGGGTGTGAACTTGGCGTATGGAGGGCTTTATCCCTGGATTACCGGAGGAACCAATTATACCATGAACAGAACTTTCAAGGACAGCAGCAGGTTGACTCGCTGGAATGAGTGGACCGGTAATATTGGCTTGAGGTTACCCCTTAATTTCACTGCTGGAAAGTTGTACAAGCAGCTCGACCTTTCTACAAGAATCCATGCTGTATCAGTTGACTATGATAATAAAAATACTGTTTCACTCAAAGACAGGTTCATTCCCTATCTGCAGCACCAGGTCAGCTGGTCCATGCAAACCCAGCAGGCTGTCCAGCAAATCTATCCCCGTTTCGCATTTATGACCCGGTTGCAGAGCAGGATGGCCCTTGGAAACACCAGTGCCAACCAGTTGTTTTGGGGTTCACAATTGTATTTGCCAGGTGTTGGGCGCAACCATTCACTGGTACTGGGTTTCAATTACCAGATGCGGGACACGCTAAGGCAGTATTCATTTTCGAATGGGTTTGCTATGGCCAGGGGTTATGATGCCATTGATTATCCCCGCATGTGGCGAACATCCTTCAATTACCACATGCCTTTGCTCTATCCCGACCTCGGTATCGGCAACATTGTCTATTTCTTGAGGGCCAGGAGCAATTTCTTTTTTGACGACATGCACCTGAAGAGTCTGAGAACAGGAAAGACCATCAACTTCAGGAGTGCAGGAACGGAGATTTACTTTGATACCAAATGGTGGAATCAACAGAACGTGACCTTCGGACTGCGGTACAGCAGGTTGCTGGATACAAAAATGTTTGTAAAACCTCCGAATCCAAACCGATGGGAATTCATCATGCCCATCGATCTGCTTTCCAACTAGAACTCAACAATAAAGCCAAAACTTGGTGTGGAGAAGGCATCATTGTTTTCCAGCAGCAAGGGTATGGCGTTGCTTCCATCCATCCTGATTGGATTTCCATCGGTGGTTGCGAACCCTGCAGTACCATTCCTTTTGAAAGTATATTGTGCTGTACCAGGTGTTTTGGCTACATACCAATTGGTGACATCAAGATAAAGATCGAGTGTAAAGGAGTTGAAATTCCATTTTTTGTCTATCCTCACATCGCTGGCATGGAAAGCATCCAGCCTGAGTGAGTTGTAGTTTCTGTTGTCCAGTAAGCCCGTTCCTTGTGTGAGATAATTCAACCGGGATGCGGTCATGTCGAAAGGAGTATAGGGAGCAGCACCCTGGTACCTGAACTTCAGGCCAAGTTCCCAGTTCCTTTTGAACTTGTAGCCCCAGGTAAGGCTGACCAGATGGCGGTTGTCCCAGCTGGCAGGGATGTATTCGTTCTTTTGGTTGGTGAACGTTGAATGGTAGAAAGTATAGCTCAGGATACCAAAGAAACGCTTGGTCAATTTCTTTTGTGCCAGGAATTCAATACCGTAGGCCTTGCCTTTTCCAGCCTGGCTGATCGGCTCATTGCCAATGCTGCCAAACTCTGTGCCCTTGTTGGCGAGGCTCACGCCATCCAGCAAACTGATGGGATAGTTGGCATATCCTTTGTAGAATCCTTCCAGCGTGAACCGGAGAGAACTGCTGGGCATGTGTTCAATGCCAGCAACATAATGGGTACTGCTGATGTATTGGCCAGGATTTGAGCTGACCGTTGAGATCAGCGGATTGCTGAAAGCCAGTTGGGTGTAAGCAGGAAGTTTATGGTATTGGCCAATGCTGGCATTCAGGTTGGTCTTGCTTGTGGCTGCATAACTCAAGGAAAGGCGAGGGGAGAATTGTTTGAACGGGTTGGCCTCACTGTTGCCCAGGGAGTTTCCATCGATGCGGGTTCCAAGGCTGATGGCCATCCTTTCGTTCATGATTCTTTTGCTCAGTTGCACAAAAGCACCATATTTAAGGAAATCAACTTTGTTGACACTGTTGATGATCACGGCTGGCTGAATGGTGGTACCTGCTGTATTTTTGACCGCTTTTCTGTAAACATTGAAATAGCTGTTGTCAAAGTCAACATACTGCGCACTGGCGCCATAACTGAGTTTTATCCCATTGACGGTTGTACTGGCATCGAATCGGAGCTTGTTCTCAGTTTCAGTACTGTTGGTCATCAGGGTTCTGGTGGCATCGCTGGGGTTGTCGTTGTCTTCGTATTTGTCGGCCTGGTTGTTCAGGGTATTCCTGCTCAATGCGAGGTTCCAGTACCCATTTGTAGTAAGTTTTTTAAGGCTGGCCCCAACCGTATAGTTCCACTGGTTGATCATGGGGTTGGAGTTGATGACATAGAGTTTTTCATCACTGGCCTCTTTGGGTGCTGCAAACTTAAATTCATCGATGGCACCAATGCCCAAGAAGCTCAGGGTTGTTTTGTCATTGATTCTTGTGGTTGTTTTGAACTGGTAATCCCAGTAATTGGGCCTGATCGGAAGATCAATGGCTTCAAACAACAGTTGAAGGTAACTCCTGCGGATGGAAGCCAGGTAAGTTGTTTTTTTAGAAAGCGGGCCATCCAGGGTAATGGCCAATTCAGTGGCACTGAGGATGACATTTCCCTGGGTCTTGTAATTGTTTCCGGATTTTTGTTTGAACTGCAATACACTGCTGAGTGCATTGTCGTACCTGGCATCAAATGCACTGGTATTCATCTTGACTTCCTCAATGAAGTTGGCGTTGAGGATGCCCTGAGGCCCTCCTCCGCTTCCCTGGGTACCAAAATGGTTGATGACGGGGATTTCAATCCCATCAAGGTAGTAGACATTTTCACTGGGTGCTCCGCCACGGATGATGATGTCATTTCTGAAGCCACCTCCACCAACGCCACCGCCCACACCGGGAAGGGATTGGATCACTTTGCTGATGTCGAAGTTTCCACCAGGGTTTCTTTTGATTTCTTCGGTGGTCATGCGTTGAACACTCAGAGGAGACTCCAGGCTTGTGGCCCTGGCAGAGTTTCTTCTGTTCGTAATGACAATCTCATCCAGTTTTTTCGCAGCCATCTCCAATTCAATGGAAAGGGTGGTTTCATTACCAGAAGTCAGTACCACATTGTTGATGGTTTTGGCATTGTAGTTAAGGATACTGAAACTGATGTTGTAGGAGCCAGGGGTGATATTGGTAATCCTAAAAAAACCGGTGGAGTCTGTAGTCGTTCCTTTATTGGTTGATTCCAATTTAATGGATATCCCAGGAATCGGCTTCAGGGTATTTTTATCGATTGCATATCCGCTGATGCGCGCCTGGGGGATATTTTGTGCTTTCAATGCAGAAATGAAAAAAAATGAAAGGGAAAGAACAGAGAAGAGTTTGAATTTCATGTCAGTTGTTAATGGTCTAAAAAACTAAACCATCTTGTAGAAAGATGGTTCAGTTTTTGGTTGATATTTTCAACAAAAGGTAAAATTCGACTTCATTAAAACGTGATGAATAGTTTCTCCTTGTCTCTTCTTACCTTTTTAGCATTGGCGAGGTAGTCTTGTGGCGCATCCCTGTATCCAAGTGCCAGCATACATACTGCACTCAAACCTTTTGCTTCCAATCCCAATGCCTCATTTACACCTGCTGGGTTAAATCCTTCCATTGGCGTGGAATCAATGGCTTCAACCGCTGCTGCTGCAAGTCCAAAGCCGAGAGCGATATAGGCCTGCTTTGAAGCCCAAACATGCAATTCTTCCGGAGTACTGCTCTTTATTTTTCCTTTGATGCTATTGGCTAGATCTACAAGTGCTTCAACAGGAATACCCCTTGTTGTGGCAATTTCCTGCATATAGGTGTCAACATGGCCATCATTGATGTTTTTCCATGGAGCAAAAATCAATAGGGCAGAAGATTCTTTTATTTGTGGCTGGTTGTAGCATTGCGGGGACAGTTTTTCCTTCACTGTTGGGTCTTGTACCACAATTACAGTGTAAGGAGTTAAACCGTAAGAGCTTGGTGCCAGCTGAACCGCGTCAAGGATATTGTTCATTTTTTCTTCAGGTATCTGTTCGCCATTCATGCGCTTGGTGGCATAACGCCATTCCAATGATTCAATCAAGTTCATAATTTTGTATTTTTAATGTTTGAACATCAAATATACTCAAATTAGGTTGTATAAAAAGTAGACTCTCTCCGTTTTT